>JANXLS010000291.1 GCA_025355035.1 Planctomycetota bacterium
GTGATGGAGGATATTCGCGCTCTGGAAGTCGGGACGATTCTGGAGGGGAAGCCGATTATTGCGGTTTCATCGAAGACAGGGGAGGGTATTTCGGAGCTAAAGGCTCAGCTTGAAAAGATTTTGCCGAAACTGGCTCGACGCGCATCGGACGGCCCGTTTCGGCTGCCGATCCAGCGGGTGTTTGCGAAGGAAGGGTTCGGGACGGTTGTGACCGGTGTGCCGCTTAGCGGGAACGTTAGCATTGGGGATACGCTCGATATCTTGCCGCAGGGTTATCAGGGGCGAATCAAAGGATTGCACGCGTACAACAAGACGATTGAGCATGGGCAGGCGGGACACTCGACGGCGATCAACCTGGTTGGGCCGGGGATCGATAAACGGCAGGTCGAGCGCGGGATGGTTGCGGTGACACCGGGGATTTTCGAGCCGACAAATCTGATCTCGGCGCAATTCTCGCTGCTGGCTTCGACTCCGTGGCCGTTGAAGCATCGCGCGGCGGTTCGATTTCACGCGGGGACTTCGGAGATTCAAGCGAAACTTCTGCTGCTGGAAAGTGATTCGTTGAAGCCGGGGGCGAGTGCGTTTATCCAGATTTTGTTGGAAGACAAGACGGTCCTTGTGCCGGGCGACCGGTTCATTCTGCGACTGCAATCTCCGATGATCACGCTGGGCGGAGGAAGGGTTCTTGATAATGTTCCCGTCAAACGCAAACGCCAGGAGCAGGAGACGATTGGTGATTTGAACGCTCGGTTGGCGGTGGTAGACGATGCGGCGAAATTCGTTCGGAATCTCGTGGTTGGATCGACGATTCCGAAGAGTGTGCAGCAGCTTTGCGCGCAGGCGGGGCTGTTACCTGAGCGGGTTGGAAAACTGGTGACGAAGGTTGTTGAAAAGCAGGAGGCTGTCACGCTTCGTACAGGGACGGATTTCTTGTCGATGACCGTGTTCAGAGCTTTGTCGAATCGACTGGTGCAGATTGTACAAGCGTACCTTAAGGAACATCCGGCTTTGGCGGGGATTGAACGGCCGGAAATGAAGCAGAGGATGAGTCGGATCGAAGCGGACGAAATCGTCGCTTATTTTGACGACATTTTGTATGCGATGAAAGTGTCGGGACTGTTGCAATTGGATTCGAATACCGTGTCGTTGCCCGGGCGCGATCGGAAGTTGGAGGGCGAAATCGCGAAGCAGGCGGAGCAGGTGGAGACGGCGTTTTTGAATGGAGGTCTCGCTCCGCCGAGCAAAGCGGATGTGGAAGCGCAAGCAAAAATTCCGGCGAAGACGATGCGCGAGATTTTGAAATATCTTCGGGATACCGGGCGTCTGGTCGATGCGACGCCGGAGGTGACGTTTCATCGATCGCAAGTGGACGATGCGAAAAAGAAGCTCGGAGAATTGTTCGCGCTGGGAGCTGATCGAACGACGTCGGAGATTCGTCAGTACTTGGGGATGAATCGAAAATTCGCAGTGCCGTTAGTGGAGCTTTTGGATAAGGAAAAGTTTACGATTCGCATTGGCGATGTTCGTAAGTTGGTCTAAAAATGAAATCGATCAATCTGTAAATAACAGTTTTATAACTTTTTTTGATCGACTCTTGGAGGGATTTTGATTCGCTTATCTAATATCGGACGAATACCTTGCAGCACCATTTTCGTAGTTGACAGTTCTCAATATTCAGAAAATTTGAAAATAACTCTTGAATTCGCCCTATCGTTAGGCTTATATTATAAAAGGTTAGGCGAACGTTGGCTATGAACACGACGGACCAGGAGGAGAATGACCATGAATTACACGCCGAAGCAGCTGCAGATTTTGAAACTCATCCACAATTTTCAGCAGGAGCATGGCTACTCTCCTACCTATGCGGAATTAGCCAAGCAACTCAGCGTATCGACCATCACAGTATTTGAACATTTGCAGGCGTTGGAGCGGAAGAATGCGATTCGCCGCCGCCGCCATGAAGCGCGCTCTGTCGAAATTATCGAGCCGAATTTCTTGCGCGAACACGCGACGAAAAAGACGCTGGCGGTTCGCGGTATGATAGCAGCCGGACTGCCCATCGAAGCGGTTGAAGACGCAACGACGGATGAACTTCCGCTGGCTGATGTTTTCAACTGCAAGCCGAACAGCTTCATGCTCCGCGTGAAGGGCGATTCGATGATCGAGGACCACATCATGGACGGCGACTTGATCGTCGTCGAGGGGCGCGATACGGCGAACAACGGCGAAATTGTTGTGGCGCTGGATGAGAATGGGCAGGCGACGTTGAAGCGCTTCTATAAGGAGAACGGCAAGATTCGACTACAACCGTCGAATCCGGCAATGGCGGCGATAATTGTCGACGACTGCAAGATTCAAGGCATCTTCAAGGGCTTGATTCGCCGGAGCTGAGAATCAAATTTCGATTGCGGTTTCTGGTTTGCGAGTAAGTATGCCGCTGTTTCGAAGAGATGCAGCGACAGGTTAAATTCGAAGCTAAACTATGAATCAAGCGAGCGGAAACGGACGTTATGCCCATCGAAAATCTGCGGGAGTACATTGCTGCAATTGAGAAACGCGGCGAACTGCTGCGAATCAGTGAAAAGGTCTCGCCCATTCTTGAAATTACGGAGTGGGCGGACCGGACTGTGAAGAAAAAAGGGTCGGCGTTACTTTTCGAGAATGTGGAAGGCTCGAATTTTCCGGTGGCGATCAATCTTTTCGGAACACTTGACCGCACATCGTTGGGGTTGGGCGTTACGGATCTGAATGCGATCGGTGACGAGATTGAAACGTTGTTGCATCAGCGTCCGCCTGAGACGATCGTCGAAAAGTTGAAGATGATTCCGCTGCTAATGAAGCTCTCGAACTTTCCCCCAAAGAAGGTGAGCAGTGGGCCATGTCAGGAAGTGATTTACCTCGGCGACAAGGTGGACCTCGGCATTTTCCCGGCTCTCAAATGTTGGCCTGAAGATGGCGGACGGTATTTTACGCTGACGAAT
>JANXLS010000574.1 GCA_025355035.1 Planctomycetota bacterium
GATGCGGAGTCTGGCCTTGGGTGTGGCGGGAATTGCAATTGTGGTAATGGCCGATGTGATGATCGAATTCAAGGTGCTGCCGGGACTGTTTGAAACGCGGCCGCCATGGCAGAGAATGGTGTTGTACTATGCCGGAGCCGCAGCCGTTCTTTTCTTCGGAGTATTTGGGAGCGAACAGTTTATTTATTTTCAGTTTTGAGCGCATCATGGAAACAAAATCAAATCCAACTTCAATCCGCAATTCAGCACGGATCTTTGCGCTGAAGCTCTTGCTGTTTGCGGGCCCCTTTGTGGTGCTTCTGGCTCCTGCATTTATTGTGATGGAGATGTCCGGTGAATTCGCAGACATCGAATCGGTCGTGTCAAAACAAACTCAGGCAGGAGACGAAGTGCTGTACGGTCCAGCGTACACCAACCAGCAGCCCTTTTACAAGCTGCGGATGACCCAGGTTTTAAAGCCTCAATCGTTGATTATAGGCACGTCGCGGGTCATGCAGATTCGGCCCGCCTGGTTCAAAGAATCCATGTCGAGCTATAACGCCGGAGGCGGCGTCGAGTATTTTTGGCAAATCAGGGAGTTTTTGGAACGACTGCCTTCGGATCAGCGACCGCGCCGCGTGTTGATTGGATTGGACCCATGGGACTTCAACGACGCATTTTCGCAAGAACATTTTAGTTCGCGAAGGACAAACTATGCTCATGATGACCCGCGAGTATTGCAACTTCTAGAAGAAGACACGTGGCATCTTTACAAGGATATTCGTGACGGAAAAGTTCAACTGGGTGTGGACTGGCAAGATCGCCGCGAGCGTCCGGCCATCGGGTTGTCTGCTATATGCAACGGCGCAGGATTTCGAAAAGACGGGTCGCACAAGGAAGCGAATATTCCGAATTCCCTGGAGGATCGATTTCGGGACACGATGGAGAGAATTGGCAAATCAACGTTTCGCTTCGAGATTTCAGAGGAAATATCCGATGCGCGAATACTTGCATTGCGGGAATTGCTGGAGTATTGCAGGGAGAAAAATATTAATGTTGTTGCATTCCTGCCACCTTTTCCCCATCGCGTCATTGAGGAACTGAAGAAGCGTCGCGCGTCCTATTCACACATTTTCGAATTACAACACCGGCTGGAACCGCTTTTTAAGGAGTTCAACTTTCATCTGTCGGACTTCCACGACATGAGCGATTTCGGGGTGTCGGACGTGGAGACGATCGATGGATTTCATGCGAACGAGCGAACCTATGCGGCGATGCTGCTGAAACTGGGCGGCGCGCATAGGCCATTTCTCGAATGGCTCGATGTCAAAATGTGCGAAAACGCCGCGCCGAATGGATCAAGTGCAAACGTTTTGTCCAATTAATTTCAAAAATCAGCGACAGCACGGGTGTGTAACATTTGAGTTACTCCTTGCTATAAAACGCGAAATTGTGGTGCGGGCGTCCCGCCTGCAAAGGCAATGCAGGCGGGG
>JANXLS010000582.1 GCA_025355035.1 Planctomycetota bacterium
GACGACTTGCGCTCCATCATGACGCGCAGCAATTCTTCCAGCGTGACCATTGTTTTACAATTCCCAGAGCGTTACAACCCCGTCGTTCGCTATAGTATGACACTCAACTCCCGACACGAACTACACGATTGACTACTTTTATCCGTCCTTCCGCAATCCATTGAATCGCGGCAGGATAAATCTCGCGTTCTGCATGTTGCACCCGCGCTCCCAACGAATCCGCGTCATCCGTCTCCAACACCGGCACCGCCCGCTGAGCGATGATCGGCCCATTGTCGTATTCGTTATCGACAAAATGGACCGTACATCCAGCTATTTTACAGCCATGCTTTAAAACTGCTTCGTGCACATGATGCCCGTAAAATCCCTTGCCCCCAAAACTCGGCAACAGCGAAGGATGGACATTCACCACTCGATGCTCGAATTCCTTCGGAATGCGAAGCATCGACATGAATCCTGCGTGGCAAATCAAGTCTACCTTATAAGGAGCAATCGCGGCGTAGATTGCATCGGAAAATGCATCAACGCTCGTGAACGATTTCCGCGCGACGATCACGGTCGGAACGTTTCGTTTGCCGGCGCGCTCCAACCCAAACGCATCCGCGCGGCTGGAAACAGCAACTACTACATCCGCATTCATCGCGCCAGACGCCGATTTTTCAAACAGATTTTCAAGTGTCGAGCCGTTCCCTGAAAACAGCACGGCCAGTCTCAATCGCACCATCCGCCACCCCATTCCCGGCCCAAACAACGACCCATTTCAATTTTGAATTCTACAACAGAAGAATGCCATTTAACCAAAATTGCCAATGAAAATCGAACGAATATAGCGCACGAGTGATATGTGCGATGACCAATTCCAATTCGTAATTTCTGCTACACTCGATACGCTAGTTTAGTCCGGAAACAGTTTAATCTCTCATTTGTGCCATAGGCAGAATTCTGAAATGACTGTCATAATCCCACCCCTCCCCCCCTCCTTCAACCCCTCCGTCGAATTCCCGATCCTTAATTCTTGGACCTTCTTCAACCACGCCGCCGTCGCACCCATTTCCGCCCGAGCCGGAGCCGCGCTGGCTCAATACATCCGTGAATCCTGCGAAAGCGCCTACCTCAACGGTCGCTGGTACGCCATCGCCGACGAATGCCGCGCCTGTGCCGCGCGCCTCATGAACGCCGACGCCGGCGAAATTGCGTTCA
>JANXLS010000298.1 GCA_025355035.1 Planctomycetota bacterium
GAATTGCTTGCGTCTTTCGGCCTGGCTCTTCGTTGAACGCTCAGTCAGAGATACACTCGTATATCTTCCTTCGCGTCCGCCTCGACCCAGGCCGAAATACGCGGCGGACTTCTTCAGTTTATTATTTTACAGGCCCTAAGTGACTGCTCGCATGGATGAACCTTCCGACAAAATTCAACCCGGTTCCGTTTGTCATGTGCCCTTTGCCCTGGCAGGTTTTGGCGGCGCATTGGTGAGCGATTGGGCGCATGGCGTTCCGTGCGCAACGCAGTTTTTTCCGGAACGAAACTGGCGCGATGTCGTCGCTGAACTCTCAGCGAAACAATATCCGCGCGTTGAATTGTCGAAGGTGCTCGAAGCCAGCGGCGTCGAACTCGGCGCGCCGGAAGCATCGCAGAATAACGCGCGTCGGATCGCACATGAAAACACGTACGCTGTCCTGACAGGCCAACAAGCCGGTTTTCTGGGTGGTCCTTTCCTGACGATCCATAAAGCATTGACCGCAGTCAAACTTGCACGGCAGTATGAAAAAGAAGCAAACGGCTCCGCGCGATTTGTCCCGGTTTTCTGGGTCGCGGGCGACGATCACGACATTGCTGAAATCGATCACGCGTATTTTCTACGCGACGACGCCAGTGTCATACGAACGCACGCCACTGTGGATACGGATTTGAAAGGCTGCTCGGCAAGCGATCTTTTTCTCTCGAAAGACACAACCTCGTTGGACACGTTGCGAGCGGAACTCACGCCCCTTGTTGGGACGGAGTTCGTCGATTCCACTTTGAACGAGTATGTATCCAAAAGCTTTGAATCGGCGTTCGCGTCGTTGCTCCTGAAATGGCTGGGATCGACCGGGTTGGTTGTGGCGCGTTCGAGCGATCTGCGACGTTTTGGCGCGGATTTATTTGCACGCAATCTGGACGATTATGACATCGTTTCCCGGCTGATTCAAGAGGCCGGCGTCACGATGCGGAGCTGTTCTTACGAACCCGGATTTTCGGAAAGGCTTCGCTCGGCGCCGCATTTTTTCATCGCTGAGAAACGGGGCGCGATGCGTGGAGCGATCATCCCCGAAACGCGAGACGGGGAACGCGTCTTTGTCGTTCGCGGCGAAACGGAGCGCGAATTATCGTTGAACGAAATGCGTGATGCCATTGCGCGTTCGCCCGAATTATGCACGGCTTCCGCGCCGCTCCGGCCGATTTTACAACAGACGATCTTTCCGGTTGTCGCTGCGGTGTTGGGGCCCGGCGAGATGGCTTATTGGGCGCAATTGCAAAAAGTTCATGAGCATTACGGAGCCGTCTGGCCGACGATCGTTCAGCGCGCGTCGTTCACGCTGATTGATTCTTCCGGCGAAAAAGCGACGCGAAAACTTGGGCTGAGCGATGCGCCGTTCGATCTTTTTTTGAGCAAGGAAGAGTTAACGAAGCGCGCGCTGGCCGGCGCCGAATTGAGCGGAAAAATCGCCTCTCGAACGAAAGCAATAGTGGCTGAGTTCGATGCAATGCGCGCGGAGATCGAACGCGCGGGTGCCGGGATGGACCCAATGCTGGAAAAGCTGCGCGAAAAATTCAAATACGAGCTCGCGCGCGTTGCTGAAAAAACGGGTGCGGCGCTGGATAAGAGCGGTGAAGCGAAGACTGTCCGTGCTGCCTATTTGTCGGCGCTGATTCGGCCAAAGAATGCGCCGCAGGAACGCATCTTCTGTTGCGCGTATTTTATCGCGAAAAACCCGGGGGTTGTGGAGCGGTTGTTGGAGGTGATCGAACCGGAGCGACGCGAGCACGTGATTGTGACTCTGTAAAAAGTGGAAGAAGAAACACGCGAATCAGTGTAAATCGATCGGTCGCTTTTTCAAATTTTTCAAATCAGTTGAGAAAGGAAGCCCTCATCATGAGACGAACATTGTTGCTTGGTACGCGTCGCGGTCTGTTCATTGCGACCCGAGATTCAGGTCGTTGGAGCGTTTCAAATCCGATGCTGTTGGGGCAACCGATTTTTTGTGCGGGTGCCGACGTGCGCGGGGATGTCAAACTTCTTGCTGGACGCAATGACGCTCATTGGGGACCGGCGATTCGCTACAGTTCCGACTTTGGCAAGACTTGGTTGGAGTCCGAAAAACAACCGCGATTCGTTGAGGGTTCGGGCCTGGCCGTCGAAGCGATCTGGCAGATTGTTCCCGGCGGATTGGACCAGCCGAATGTGCTGTATGCGGGCGTCGATCCGGCCGCACTTTTCAAGAGTGAAGACGGTGGAAAGTCCTGGTTCGAAATCGAAGGCTTGACGAAGCATCCAACGCGCAAGGAGTGGTCGCCCGGCAACGGCGGACTGTGTCTGCACACAATCCTCGTCGATCCCGACGATTCGCAGCATCTATTGGTTGGCATATCAGCTGTCGGCGTCTTTGAATCGTTCGACGGCGGTGGCACATGGTCGCTGGAAAACGATGGACTCCCCGTCAGTTATCCGCCTGAACAACGCGGCAATGTGATCGGGTCGTGCGTACACAAAATGGCGTTCGCGCCGTCCGCGCCGGGTGCGCCAAAGCGCATCTACCAACAGAACCATTTCGGCCTCTTCCGCCGGGAAGGAACTGCCAAATGGGAGAGCATCCAAAGCAATAATCCCTATAGTTTCGGCTTCCCTCTAGCCGCGCATCCGCGCGATCGCGAGCGCGCATTTGTGATTCCTTTGGCCGGAGAAGTCCGCGCGCCAGAAGGCGGCAAGCTCGCCGTTTACGAAACACGAAACGCGGGAGCGAGTTGGATACCCCTTTCCAACGGGTTGCCCGAGAATACTTACAACGGTATCTTGCGCGATGCCTTTGCCATCGACACCGATTCGCCCTGCGGACTCTATTTCGGCACAAACGGTGGACAGGTGTATGCCAGCGAGAACGAAGGGGCGAGTTGGGAATTGGTCTGTGACAAACTGCCCCCGATTAATTCCGTGCGCGTCTTTTAGCAGCGGTCCAACGTTCAAGGTTCATAGTTCAAAGTTAACGTCAACAACTTTGGACTTTGATCCGTGAACGTTGACCCTTTTTTGAACCGGGAGTACCTATGCCACATTTTCCAATTATTGATTCGCACGTTCATCTCTGGGATCCCGAAAATGTTCGGATGACGTGGATTGATGGCAATCCGATGCTCGATAAAAAATTTCTCCCGCCACAATTCCGGGAGCATACATCCGGAACGCAGGTCGAAGGATTTGTCTATCTTGAGACGGGTGTTGAACCGCATTATGCGTTTTACGAAGCGCGCTGGGCGGCGCTGGAATTGGCGCCGTCTGAACCGAAGCTCCGCGCGAT
>JANXLS010000300.1 GCA_025355035.1 Planctomycetota bacterium
GCGGGTTTTGCGCGCAGTTTGGAGAAGGATATCAAAGCGGCGGGCAACGCGGTGAAGAACGCGAAACGCCCACGCATTCATGTCTTTTTGGCGACTAGCGCGATCCATCGCGAATTCAAATTAAAGAAGGCGAAAGACGAAATTGTCCGGCAGGCGGTTCAATCCGTGCTGATGGCGCGGGAATTTTGCAGCGATGTCGAATTCAGCCCGGAAGATGCCAGCCGCACCGAGCCGGAGTTTTTGTGCGAAGTCGTCGAAGCGGTCATCAACGCCGGGGCGACGACGGTCAACATTCCGGACACCGTCGGTTACGCGGTGCCGGAGCAATACGGTGCGTTGATCCACACGTTGAAGACGAAGGTTCCGAACATCAACAAAGCCATTATCTCGGTGCATTGTCACGACGATTTGGGATTGGCGGTGGCGAACAGTTTGGCCGGCGTAAAAAACGGTGCGCGGCAAGTTGAATGTACGATCAACGGCATCGGCGAACGCGCGGGCAATGCGGCGCTCGAAGAATTGGTCATGGCGATGCGCACGCGCCAGGATTTCTACGAAGGCTTCCACACCGCGATTGATACAAAGAAGATTGTCGCGACCTCTCGTTTGGTTTCCATGCTGACGGGCATACACGTGCAGCGCAACAAGGCCATCGTCGGTGAAAATGCGTTCGCGCACGAATCGGGCATTCATCAGGACGGCATGTTAAAGGAGCGTTCAACGTACGAAATCATGCATCCCGGCGACGTAGGTCTGGAGCAGACGAAATTGGTGTTGGGAAAACATTCCGGCAAACACGCGTTTGGATCGCGCTTGAAGGAGTTGGGGTACGCGCTGTCGGACGCGGAAGTCGAGTCGGCGTTCGATCGTTTCAAAGTTTTGTGCGACAAAAAGAAGACGATTTACGACGCCGATTTGATCGCAATTGTCGAAGATCAATTGGAATCTGTCGCGCCGATTTGGGAGTTGGATTTGTTGCAGGTGACCACCGGAAAGCACGTAACGCCCATGGCCGCCGTGCGCTTGAAGCGCGGCGAAGAACGCTTTGAAGACGCTGCAATCGGCGACGGTCCCATTGACGCCATGATCAAAGCGATTGACCGCATCACCGGCGTGAAAGCGAAGTTGCTCGACTATCAGGTCCACTCGATTACCGACGACAAGGAAGCGCAGGGCGAGGTCGATGTGAAAGTCGAAATCGACGGCGTGACAATCCACGGCCGCGGCGCTTCGACGGACATTATTGAAGCGTCGGGGAAAGCGTATTTGAGCGCGATCTGCCGTGGGATTGCACGGCATAAAGACGCACCGACGGAACCGATAGTTCGGCCGGGGCACATTGCTCCGTTGCCGGCGGTGCCGTAGTTTGGAAAGGCCATTTGTCATTTGGCATTTGTGATTTGATATTTGTCATTTGGTTGGCGCTTCGCTGCGTTATGACAATGCCAAATCACAAATGACAAATGGCTGTTGAATCACATCAGATAAAAGGAGCTTTAAATGGCAAAAACGCCTATCAATCCCAGTGATAAAGCGAAGGGCAATGTTGAGCGGTTGATCACGAATTATTGCAAAAATTCCGGGACGACGACGCATCCGGACAAGGATGTGACGGAAGGCGTTGCGCTGGGGCTTGCTCATCATATTGACACGCTGGGGCGGCCACTGTGCCCGTGCCGCTTTTATCCGGACAAGACGGAAGAGATCAAGCATCGGACGTGGATCTGCCCGTGCGACGACATGACTGTGTACAAGTATTGTCATTGTCTGCTCTTCGTTACGGCGGAAGGATTGCCGATCACCGAGTACCTTCCTGCTGATCACGAAGGGCGTTCGACGTATGGCGAAGTGAAGGACCCGACTCCTGACAAGGGTCGTGCGCTGCGCGGAAAAGCAGCTGAACGTGAGATCGAGCGCGCGAATCGGAAGTCGTAACGGACGTTATTCGACAGGCGGATTTTTACGAGAACATGGCACCCACATTTCCGGACAAATACCGCCCGCACCTGCTTGGACTGATTGTTGCGGCGGTGTTTGCGAACAGTTTTGCCGGGACGTTTGTGTTCGATGAATATTCGAGCATCACGAACACGGATACCGTCCGGCACCTTTGGCCGTTGGACTGCATGTTCAAATATCCCAACGTCACGCGACCTGTCGTTGGACTTTCATTCGCGATCAATTATGCGATGCACGGCTACCACTTCTGGCCGTATCACCTCTTCAATTATGCGATCCATATCACAAGCGCGCTGACACTGTATGGCATCGCGCTGCGGACGTTTTTGTCGGCGTGTCTGAAAGAACGTTACGACCGCGATGCTGAGCGACTCGCGTTTCTGATCGCGTTGCTTTGGGCGATTCACCCGTTGCAAACGAGTTCGGTGACGTATGTTGTTCAGCGTTGTGAATCGATGATGGGAATGTTTTTTCTGCTGACTTTGTATTGCGCGATTCGTTCGGCAGATGCCTTTGATCCAGGCAAATGGACCGTTTGGGCGATAGTGTTTTGTGCGCTGGGAATGGGCTCGAAACAGGTCATGGTTGCGGCCCCGTTACTGGTGCTGCTGTATGACCGGACGTTTCTCAGCGGTTCGCTAAAAAATGCAATTGCCGCGCGTGGGAGGTTGTACGCGGGTCTGCTTGTAACGTGTGCGATTCTGACGACTTCGATGCTGGATAGTCCGCCGCAGGGTGCCAGCGCCGGTTTCAGTCTCAAAACGGTCACGCCGTATCATTACGCGCTGACTCAGTGCCAGGTGATTCCGTATTATCTTCAGCTTTCGTTTTGGCCAAAATCGCAGTGCCTCGATTACATCTGGCCGTTCGTTGAATCCGCGCGCGAGGTTTGGCCGGGGATTGTGCTACTGAGCGTTCTGCTCTTGGCAACGCTCATCGGAACAAAGCTGAATTCGCCTTGGGGATTTGTCGGAGCGTGGTTCTTTGCGATTCTCGCACCGAGTTCCAGCATCATGCCGATCCTGGACTCGATATTCGAGCACCGGATGTATTTATCACTGGTATCGGTCGTCGTCGTCTTTGTGGTTGGGATGCATTGGATCGCTCGGACATGTGTCGGGAAAGGGATCCACCCGCGTTCGGTACAGAATTTCTTCGGCGTCGTTCTCACAACGGTTGTGTTGGGGCTGAGCGTCCTGACCGTGCTTCGTAATTACGATTACGCGCTGGAGTCACGCATTTGGCGCAAAGTCGTGGACATGTATCCCGAGTCGCGTCGGGGAACGAACAATCTAGGTAACGCTCTCGCGAAAGAGGAGCAGCATGTCGAGTCTGTTTTCTGGTTTGAGAAGTGCGCGAAGATTGATCCGAATTACGCTGACGCGCAATTTAATCTGGCTGTCGAGTTGAACATTTTGGGACGCCATGATGAGGCCATTGATCATTATAAACGCGCGCTCGAAATCACGCCGACGTATCCAAATGCGCATGGATTTATGGCGGATATTCTGGTGCAATTGGATCGCGCGGATGAAGCGGTCGAACACTTCGAAGCCGAATTAAAACGCGATCCCAATCGAGCGGACCTCAAAGAAAAACTGAGCGATGCGCAAAGCCTTGAGATCCCGGATGAAACTGAGTAAGACTTGATTTACGCGGAGACGGAATCGGATTTGGAAGCACTGTCTTCGATGCTTGAAAGCCAATGAAATAGATCGCGCTCGCGCAGAGGCTTTTCGAGGATTGGAATACCTTTTGAATTCGCCCAGATCGCTGTGGCGATGTCGTTTTGATGCGTCATCAATCCGACCGGCGCGCGCTTGAATTCGTTGCGAAAATCGCGAATGATGCGGAGGGCTGAGGAGTCCGCGAGATGGTAGTCGGCAAGAAG
>JANXLS010000619.1 GCA_025355035.1 Planctomycetota bacterium
CGGCGCGCCGTCGTTCACGTGGGTCACGGACTGCGTAGCCGTCAATGCGATCGGAATGAGCGTGAGTCATTCCGGAATTCATGTGGTCGACGGCGTGACCTTGAGCGCTGGCGATCTGGTGTTTGATGCGCCGAACGTGTACGCGGTGCAGTCTGGCGCGTGGGCGCTTGTGCTGGCCTATCCCGACATTGTCACGGTCGGACAGGGCACCGCGAATGGGCCATTGGTCTACACGCTGGCATCGAGCGGCAGTTATGTCGTTTGCGGAGCCGTGTATTTATGAGCCTTGACGCCAGCGTTGTTTTTGCTCCGATCATCGTCGGTGCTCGCACAATCATGCATCTCGGCACGAATGCATTCAGCACGCCGCCGACGATCGCTGAGATAAATGCTTCAAGTGATTGGTGGCAAGTCTTCGCGCTGTACAATCGCCGCGCGTCGCAAGTTTTTTCAAGTCCGACGTTGCTGAGTTTGCCAGCGAATCCGCAGAATCTGCCCACGGCCGGGAACGTGAATGCGTTGCAAACGCAAATCAATATTTTGCGCACGGCGCTCGGCTACACGGCTTATTCCTTCACGGCGGTATCGCCTGGCGGTTTGATTCGAGCAACCGATCTTACGGCGCTCCGAACGGCTTTGTCGATCACGGGCAGTTTCGTTGCAACGCTAGTCTCAAATTATCGATCGTATCTTCGGGAAATTCCGTACAATGGCACGATTATATCGGGGCCGATACAAAATCAGCAATTAGGGTCTGGTAATTATTACGGCAAACGAGCACAAATTGGCGGTATGGAGAGGTCGCGGTATGGATGCAGTTTCGCAATCCCATCGATGAGTGGATTAAAGGCGCCATTGGCCGGAACAATCACGTTCGCAGCTGATCGCTGGTCGAATCTGCTGGAGTCCAACACGGCCGTGATTTATGCGTCCAGTTCGGACGATTCCGCAATTCCGACCGGATGGTATAACAATCTAAACATCGCATGTGGCTCCGTCGCATACAATACGACGGATCCTTTTTTTCCGGGCAGCGTCACCGTGCCCGCGACGGCGTTTGCAAGCGCGCGCGGCCGCAATCTGTCTTTCGTCATCGGCGAAGATGCCGAGCTGACCGGCTCCGGAGTAGGCACAGGTGGCGCCTTTGATGCCGCTGGATTCGGAGGCACGGTGTACGTCGGTTTGACGTATAATTTTGGATTCTAAAGCCAAATGAAATTAGTCTTCCAAAAATGCAAGACGCGTGCAAGGCGTAAATTTTTACTCATAGGAGATAATCGGATTCAAAATCCGCCGAGGGCAACCTCGTGAGGGTTCGACTCCCTCCTTCGGTATTGGTTTTCATAGGGAAAAGCCTTCCCAATCACTAAAAACAAAAATGCAAGACACGTGCAAGGAAAACAGGCTATATTCATCCTGAACGGGGGTGGATATGGGGTTGAATCTTGTCGTCAAAAATGTCGGGGCGACGGATCGGTTGCGCTGTGTGTTTTGGCATCCGATCAATAAAAAGTCTGTTTCGTTTGGCATGGGTTCCGATCGCATTCGCGCGGAGGCGGATTGTCGGGAGGCGGTGGAACTCTTCGGGTCGCCGGCGTTGATGGCGGATCCGGAGTCACCGCGGCTCATGGCGTATTCGATCAAAGCCTACGAGATGGTTTTCGGGCGGTTGCCGGATTGGGCGGATCGAGTGCGCACGGGCGGCGATGTTTCGGCGCTGATCGAGGATAATGATGTTGCGATTCTGGCGGAGCGAATTGGCACGCTGACGGGACGGCCGGAGCTGTCGGGCGACATTGCCGACATGATGGCGGGGATCGAATCGCGGCGGTATCGCGACCTGTTTGGGAAATTCACTGCGTTCGAAAATGAGAACAAAGTGCTGCGTGGCCGCGCGGTGGATGCCGAGCGCGAATTGTCGCAGCTGCGGCGCGCGCGTAATGCCGGCGTGGATATTTCGATCGGTGATGCTGCGGCGATCTGGCAAAAAGAATACAAAACAAATCACGCGCAAAAAAGCTTCAGCGATGCGAAACGCTGCGTTGAATTATTTATTGCATCGTTGGAGCGCACGGAACGATTTCCGTTGGCGGATGTGCGCGCTGCGATGATCGATAAATGGCGCGCGGCCTTGACGCATGAAATCGAGAACGATAAAAAAGAATTGATTCAGGTGCCTCTTTCACCGACGACGAAAAAGAAATATCTGGCCAATGTGAGGCTGTTTCTGTCGTGGGCTCAGGATCGTTATGATCTGTGCGAAAATCCGGGCAAGCGCGTTTCGCGCACGGCCGGGGAAGGGCGTCATGCGGAAGATATTTTAGCTCTGTGGCGCCTTGAAGATATTCTGCACGTGATCGAGAAGTTGAAGGCGGATCCGTATTGGCTTGCGGTGGTCAGCATGTTTGTTTTTTCGGGCGCGCGGTTCGGCGAATTGATCCGAATGAAAATTTCGCACTTGCATTTGGAGGAAGGTCATGTACGCATTTTCTCGTTAAAAACCGGCCGGCCTCGATCGGTTCCGATTGAGCGGTCGACGTTGCTGCCGACGTTGCGAGCTTACCTAGACTTCCGCAACGGTGCGGCTCCCGGCGTGGCAGCGGATCGGGATTGGAATACGGATTATTTATTCCCGTCAATCGCTGGCGCAAGTCCGCACATGCCGCGGTCCAAAAGTCCCAATGGTATTTGGGTGGATGTGGTTTTCGGAACATCCTGGAAGTTGCGACGCGAAGCGCTTTTCGGTCGCACGCTCTATTATCGGGATTACGGAC
>JANXLS010000624.1 GCA_025355035.1 Planctomycetota bacterium
GCAGGATTTGTATGACGATGCCGCAAAGATAAAAGCCAAAATAGTCGATACGATTTTGGAGAGCACGACGAGCGCGTTTGCGTTCGCATCCGACGCGTGGAAGAAGTACAGCGAGGAGCGGCTTTCGGCGCTGGATGTATCGAGCGGAGATGAAGTTCACGCGGCGAAATTCAATCGCCAGGCAGCAGTGTTGAGTGAAATCTGGCCGAAGTTGAAAGAGGCGAACCAGCTGGCCGATTCAGCCAAGGCGGAATTGCGTGCGCCGATCAAAGCGCTCTACGAACAGTTCGTCGCGGAGATTGTGCGGCATTCGGAGAAACTGGAAAGTGCCAGAAAGATTGGACTGGTAACGGAGCGGGCAGATTACGTGAAATTGGCGGAAGACCGGATGTTGATGCTGCCCGCAGTGCCGAATAATCGATGGTACGATGCGGTGAAAGCGAATCGAAAATAGAAACGCGGATTAGTCCGGTCCATCTTTTTCCAGACGTTTGGGGCCGACGGGTTCTGCGGGTCGGGTCTGAGGTTGAGAGGTGACTATCGGCCCGGAAACCTTATTCGAATCGTATGCTTCTTTGCGCTTGTTAAACTTCGCAGTCAGTTTGTCGTTGGGGCCAACCAAAAGCACCTGCTTCAGCTTCTTGACCGAATCTGGCAGATTTTCGGCCGTCATAATCAAACTCAATTGATAGTCCAATTGGCTCGCCAATTTTTCGGTGTCGGCAATCGTATTTTGACGAGCCGCTTCGAGTCTGGCGACGGCGGGGTCGTTGGGAATGCGTTTTTGAATGCGGGCGAGCGTTTCGCTGGCCTTCGCGAAGTCGCCTTTGTCGGGAGCGGCCAGAATCGGCTCGACGACCGCGAGTTCTTTTTGTAAAGCGGTGCGGGCATCAGCGAGTCGCTGCTTGGCTATTGGGAGCGAAGCATCGTTGGGAAAGAGTTTCGCGGCGGCGTCCAATTGGCGGTCGGCGTCGTCGATATTGCCGCTGGCTGCTGCGGCGGGCACGGCAGCCAGGGCTTTGGCAAACGAATCTTTGAGCAGCAGATAATCCTTTTGGATGGCTGCGAGCGTCGCGTCGGCGGGGTGAACTTTCAGGCAGCGCGCGATGACGTCTTCGAGACCTTCGAGGCTTCCATTGCCTCTGTTGGCTGCGTCGATTTTTGTGCGACTCGACTGGACATCGACGGCGTACGCTGCGTTGAGTTGGGCCACGTGTTTTTGCGCTTCGGCGAGGCCCTTAAAACCGGGGTAGGTCATTCCGATTTCTGTAATCGACTTTTCGATGGAGTCCAAATTACCTTTGGCGGCGACGACGGCTTCGATGTCGGCAATCGTCTTCGACAGTTGCGCTTTCGCGTCCTCCAAAACGCCGCGTTGTTTGGTGAAATTCGTCGCCGCAAACTGGCCTTCTGCATTGAGGACGGCGTCTTCGAATTGTTTAACGGTCAGCGCTTTGTTTTGGAACGCGGCGAGTTTTGTATTCAGGTTTCGTGTCACGCCAAAGACGGAC
>JANXLS010000661.1 GCA_025355035.1 Planctomycetota bacterium
AAAATTTCCGAAACAAATTCTGGAATAAGTGCACCATATGCATAAAATAATATATAGCAAAGTCATTAAGAGCAAAGGATTAGAACTATTTTGTAAAAATGCACGTAGAGGTGCACGTGTGCCCTTGACAAGTGCAGAAAATAGAATATAATATAGATGTGAGGTTAGTAAGCCTCTTATCTTAAAGGGAGATGATAACAAATGGGTGTTAGCCAACAGAGCATTGCCGAAAAACTTAACCTTTCGCGTACGACGGTGACCAAGATTCTTAATCGCGATCCGAAATATTCGGCCAGCGAGACGACACGCGATTTGGTATTCTCGACCGCCGAAAAGATGGGATATGATTTTACAACGATTCGCCGCCCGTTTAAGCGCGAATATGGTCGAACGGAAGTGAACGTGAAGTGTGATATTGAAGTCTGCACAGACGGGGAAAACGTGTTTGATCGCGGTGAGGCGACGGCACGCAACATCAGCGTCGGCGGCGCATTGCTGACGGAACTCAAACTCGCCAAGAATTGCCTGCCGCTCTCACGTTTCACGATTCGCTGCCGCTTTGCTGAACTGCCGGTACTGGCCAACCTCGTCGGCGAATGCCAGGTCGTGCGGTTGACCGATTCGCAGGACAAGATTACGCCGGAATTGGGTGTGAAATTCATTAACGCGAATGTCAACGATCGAAAGATACTGAAAGATTTCATTGATAATCAGGTCGCTGAATACAATCACAGACGCGTCGCAGCGATGCACCAGCGCGATGCCGCCGCTGCTCGCTCTGCGGGACCCGTGTTGGTCTAATGGCAGTTTGAAGCGATTTCAATGGTTTTCAAAACAGCGCGCTTCGAGCGCGCTTTTTTTGTGCCCGAAATTATTTCATATTCAAATTGCGGACCAGGAATTCAAGCCTACGACGCGTCCCATATGGCGTTTCGGCTGCGCCGTGATTGGCTCCGATGATCGGTAAAAATTCGAAATCCTTATTCGCCTTTTCAAGCGCTCCGATGACCTGCATGGTCGACGCGGGATCAACGTTCGAATCCATTTCACCGACGATGAGCAGGAGTTTGCCTTCAAGCAAATGGGCGTTAACTGCATTTGAGCTTTCTTCGTATTGCTTGCCGTCCGGGTAACCCATCCACTGCTCGTTCCACCATATTTTGTCCATGCGATTGTCGTGACACCCGCAGTCGGCGACCGCGACTTTGTAAAAATCGTTGTGCCATAGGAGTGCGGCCATTGCATTCTGACCGCCTGCCGAGCCGCCATATATTCCCACGCGCGAAAGATCCATTTGCGGACGGGACTTTGCGGCATCTTTGATCCATACGATTCGGTCAAGGAATCCGGCATCGCGGAGATTTTTGAAGCAGACATCGTGGAACGCTTTCGAACGGCCTGAGGTCCCCATCCCGTCGCATTGAATGACAATCGCTCCGGCATCGGCGATCTTCTGCTGGTGCCCATATTGAGTACGGAACGCCTTCGGTGTGAAAAACCCCTGCGGCCCAGCGTAGATGTTTTCGACTACGGGATATTTCTTTGTCGGGTCGAAATTGTTCGGATAAAGGATGATACCGTAGATATCCGTTTTGCCATCACGCCCTTTTGCAACGAAACGCTCCGGCCATCGCTTTCCGCGAGTCGGAAAGAATTCGCTTGCATCGGCTTCTTCCAATTTGCAAATGAGCTTCCCGGTATCAGTGCGCCGCAATTCCGTTATCTGCGCAAGATCAATGCGCGAATACGTATCAAAAAAAAACGTGTTGTCCGGCGAGCTCTTGATCGTATGCGTTCCGTCGCCTTCTGTCAGGACGACGAGCCCTGTGCCATCGAGGTTGACGCGACAGCAGTGGGTGTAGTACGGGTCCTGGCCAGGGCGAATGCCCCCGGCATTGAACTCGATGCAGCGTTTCGCTTCGTCGAAGTTCGTGACTTTTTGAACAACCCATTCGCCGTGCGTGATCTGGCTCTTTATCGCGCCGGTTTGAGCGTCGATCAGCCAAAGATGATTCCAGCCGTCGCGTTCGCTCATCCATACAATTTCCTGCTCGCCGATCCACTTGCAATAATATTTGCCTGAGTAACAGATAAAGGTATTACTCTTTTCGTCGATGATGGCTTTTGCGATTCCCGTAATGGCATCGATACTGATTAAACGAAGCGCCTGATGACCTCGTTCGTTATACATGAAGGTAAATTGAGTCGACTCGTTTGACCAGCCCGCGTCGTCAATGCTCCAAGGATTGGGAAAGAGATCTTCCTTAACGGGAATGTGTTTGAGCGTCGTCAGATTAAACAGTTGCGGGCGGAGATGCGCGATGCGGTCGCCGGGTTTTAAATAATTCGCCGTTCTCAGCTTGGGCTGGATTTGATCTTTTGGTGACGATTCCACGATTGTGACGGGATGCTCCTGCGCGGGTTCTTCACGCATCGCAATGAGCTTCGTTGAATCCGGTGACCACCAAATCCTGTCCTTGGAATAGTTATCTTCAGCCTTACCATCGTTACTGAGTATCGATTCGATTCCAGATTCCGAATTTTTAACAACGAGTTGATCCTCTTTTATGGATGCCGTCCATTTACCATCCGGTGATTTCGGGCCACGATGGGCAAATCGTTTTTTTCGTTCAAGTACCGGCTTGGGCGCATCCGTTGCGAGCGGTACATTTTTAGTGATGACCGCTGTAGACGATTCGCGTGATGCTTCAAAAACATTGATTGTTTTATTGTTCTTGTCGACTGCGATCCAAACATGGCCGTCGTAGGTCTGGGTGTTCCATTTTTCGCCGGGTTTTAGTTCAGCGTAGTGTTTCCGCTTTCCCTTTTCATCAATCCAAAAAAGATCGACCGCGACACCGGAGTTGTTTTCAAACGTGATATGTGTCTCGGCCCCGCTGCGTCGGGATGGATGAACGTCGAACGTGGGTGTTAAAGTCTTGGGATTCGCTTCAAGCACTGGCGCTGGAGTGGCAGCGTAAGTCTTCAAATCAAACTGCCACGCCTTGCCGCGGATCTGAAGAACGACCGAGCTTGCGTCCTCGTTGAAACGGAGCGATTCGATCGGCAGATGATTGGCCACGAGCTTTTCGTTGGTTACTTTGCGTAGCGTTTCGGCGATTCGTTCGGTATCAAAAGCGGCTGCGCGCGTCCCGGCGTTTGCATCGACGAGGATGTATTCGCGATGATCGTTGGAAAGATCGTTGCGATACCAAAAACGGGTATTGTTCGCAAACCAATGCGCATCGACATGATCGCGATAAACGCGCGAAGCGGGAGTGGTTTCGGCGGCGGTAAGCCGTGATCCGATGACGAAAACAAGGACAGCAGCGAAAGCGGGTGCAAGCCGCGATGTGTTGAACGAATGACGGAGCATGAACATCCTTTCGGGTGAACGGTTTTAGGCATCGCTGCGATTTTGATGAAGTGACGCAAATCAAACGCGTTTTAATGCGTGCATTAAATTGAAAACGCGGAAGAAAACTTTAGAGTGATCGAATGAGTTGTCGAGAGATTTTTGGACGGGAAATCCGAACGTCGATTTCACTCGACTTTATTTCGGGGAAAGGATGCAATGGCCGTAAAATTCAGAGATTACTACGAGATATTGGGCGTCGCCCGAACCGCGACGCAGGACGAAATTAAATCGGCTTATCGCAACCTCGCCCGCAAATACCATCCGGACCGCAACAAGGCCGCGGACGCCGAAGACAAGTTCAAGGAGTTGGGCGAAGCGTACGAAGTGTTGAAGGACCCGGAGAAACGCAAAAAGTTCGATACGCTGGGAGCGAATTGGCGGGAGGGGCAGGACTTCACACCTCCGCCGGGATGGGGCGGATTTCGCGGTGCGGGCAGACCATCAACGAGCAGCTACAGCGACTTCTTCGATTCGCTCTTTGGCGGAGGCATGGGCGGATTTGGCGGATTTCGCCAAGCAGCCAATGAAGAGGGCGACTTCGAAACGGGCGAGGATCAGCACGTCACGATTCGGATTCAACTTGAAGACGCAATCAACGGCGCGAAACGCACTATTGCGTTGCAAACGCGCGGCGCGCGGGGCCGAGCGGGGACGCGGGAGCTGGAAGTCAACATTCC
>JANXLS010000686.1 GCA_025355035.1 Planctomycetota bacterium
CGCCAATGCCAGCGAGCCAATCGGTCCGGCTCCCCAGATCGCGAGCGACTCGGGGATCTCCGGCATCGCGATTCGGAAGAAATGGACGACATTTGCGAGCGGTTCGACGAAGACGGCTTCGGTGTCGCTAAGACTATCAGAGACAGAGAAAATCTGCGATTCAGGGACAGCAGTGAATTCGGCAAATGTACCGTGATTCCGATCCAAACCGATCAGCCACCAATTCGCGCAGAGGTTCTGCTTGCCGTTCAGACACGCCGGACATTTCATGCAACTGACCAAGGGATTGACGACGACACGTTGGCCGCGGTTCCAACGCGTGACCGACGCGTGTGTGTCGGCGATGGTGGCGACCGCTTCGTGGCCGAGAATGAGTCCGGGCTTGCGGCGCTCGCTGTGCCCCAAAAATCCGTGTACGTCCGATCCGCAGATGCCGGTCGCTGCAATTTTCAGGAGCACTTGATCGGATTGAATCTGCGGAAGCGGGACGTCTTGAATCTCGACTTTTTCCGGGCCGACATACATGAGCGCTTTCATGAAAATCCTCGAACATTCATTTCCGGGCAGATGGCAGAGCGCGGCAATAATCTCTGTTGAACTAAGATGTACACCGAGGGCTCGGATCTAACGTTGTTGAGTGACATAAAAAAAGGAAGAAACCGTTCGATTTCTTCCCTCGTTTTATTGCACTCTCTTGAAAAAATTTATTTGGTTTTTTTCTTCGGCGGTGCTGGTTTCGCGGGATCGGCTTTAGGTGCGTCCGGCTTAGGCGCATCCGCCTTCGGCGCGGCGGCTGGTTTGGCGTCTTCAATGGTAATTCCGTACGCGGCCAATTTCTTAACGGCGTCGGCTTTGAAAGGGCTCTTGGGGAAATTTGACACGACGGATTGCCATTCGCGAATGGCTTTCGTTTTTGCATCGGTCGGTTCGACCGTGATCAATTTTTCATAACACAAGCCTGAAAGATAATGGGCCTGGGCGACGTAATCGTCGTTGTCGAAGAATTGTGCGATGATGTTCAGGAATGCCCATCGCGCTTCGGCGAATGCATTTTCGGCGAGCGGCTTGTTGCCCTTGCCTTCGTATTCCAAACCTTGTGCCAGGTTCGCCTGGCCCAGCGACATGTATGCAGCCGGAAGTTGCGGCAGCAGGGTGTAGTCGCTCTGTTGGTTGTATTTATCGACGATTGCATTCGCTTCAGTCACGGCCTGCGTGTACTGCTTCATCAGGATCAGGCTGCGGAATTCGCCTTCAACGCATTCGCCGATAATTTCAGGGAACTTCGCGGCTTTAATTCGGGCTTCGCGCCACAGATCGCGCGAGCCCTGCGGGTTGAAACCGGCGACACCGGTCGCGACTTTCTTCTCTGCGATTCGCGCCTTCGCGACAGCGAGTTGAACCAACGCGCGTTCAGCGGGTTCCAAATATCCGGTTCCGAACTTAACGGTCTCTTCCTTGTATTTCGCAATTCGATCCGCAGCGTCTTTCACGGCCGCGTCGGCCTCGGCCAGCTTGTCTTGTTCTGCGTAACAGATCGGAAGTTTTGCAACGATGTCGAGCATAAAGCGCGACTTTGGATTGGCGTCAAGCGCCTTCTTGAAATAATCGGCGGCCGGCGGATAGGTCCGCGCGCGGCCTTTGTAGCCTCCGAAAATACCGGCGGAAAAAAACGCGTTGCCGATGCCGTAGTTGCAGTATTCCGGAGCCCATTTGGCGTCTTTCAAATTTTCCAACGCATTGCTAAAATAAAGCGCGCAGAGGGTCCACCGGCCTTCGTCGCGCTTCTCAGTGGCCAGCGAATAGTTGCTGTCTTTGTCCGCGTAAAGAACTTCTTTGACGAGGAAACTTTCCTTCTTCAGGACCACGTTTTTCAGCTTGCCTTCAACGGACACATAGTCGTCGCGCGTGATCTTGGTTGGCGGGACTGTCGGTGCATTCGGGTTGTAAAGAAGCACGGTGTCCATGTCTTCTTCCTGGCCCGCTTCGCCAGCGCGAGCGCATGAGACCAGCGCCGCAACGCAGAACAACATTGCCACAAAACGATTCGTATTCATGTTTCGAACTCCGTACGTGTTCCGCGATAGTGAAGCGGACGTGTATCGAATCCGCAGGCCGGACGCCTGCGCGTGAGGTTATTTGGTTGCGTCGACTTTCGGTGCGTCAGTCTTGGGTGCGTCCGTTTTCGGAGCGTCGGGTTGAGACGTTCCGGCGTCGCTCGCTTCGATCGCCTTCTTGACGGCCGGTGCGAGCTTGACTCCATTTTCGGCGCAGGTTTTCAGGAACGCTTTCATGTCCGGCCAGCGCTTCTTCACCAACTCGCTGCTGAAGCCATTTTGTGTAACGACAACAAACGACGGATATTCCGACGCGTCATTCCACTTCTTCATGTCAGCGTGCAATTCGGAGATCAATCGGCAGACGTAGAAATAGCGTTCCGACGACGGATCCAAGCGCGGTTTGACGTTGATCAAACGGGTCAGCGCGTCCTGCGATTTGCCCAAGGCGATATCAATTTCGGCGACCTTGACTTCGATCGTTCCGTTATCCTTGCCACCGTTTAAGTCCTTCAGGATTTCGATCTGTTCCTTGGCCGCTGTCATGTAATCCAAGGACGCTTTTTCGTTGCCTTCCTTGCCCAATTTCTTGGCGACGACCAGCGCCAAATCGGAGAGCAAATCGCGCGTCGCGAAAATCTTGCGGCGGAACTGAATTTCTTCTTCGATGATAGCGAGAAAGGACTTGCCGCTTGGATTGATGCCCGCGTCGGTCATGATTTTGTAAACGTCGGTGCCTTCCTTCGGCCCATCTTTCAACGTCGCGCAGTCTTTGAATTCTCCTGTCGCGCTCTTGATGGATTCAAGTTTTGCGAGTGCCTTTTCCATGTTCTGGTTCAGCTTGTCGTCTTTCGGTCGGCGCGGGTCGTTTTCGGGGCGCTGAACGCCTTCGGCGGTGTCGTACATGTAATCGATCAGGACCCCGTGTTCTTTGATGCAACGGTCCTGTCTGTCGATCGACGGATACTGAATGATGCGCTGCATCGCTTTGAGGATCGGGTTGTAGACTTTCTCGTCGTCTACCAGGCGCAGATTTTTGTTCTGCGGATCGAAGCGCTTGAGCAGCTTGATTGCATTATCGGCAGCCTTCTGCGTCTTGCCAATTTTGTTGAAAAGGTAGACGAGGCGGCTGAAGTCGTCGAGCGACAATTCTTCGCCCTTGACCTTGCCTTCGTCGATGATGTCGACGCGTTCGCTTTGCAATTCAGCAACTTTGTTTTCGTATTCGTCCATCAGCGCTTCGTATTTATCGAGAACATCCTTTGACAGACCGGAGCCCGTCTTCTTCAGTTTTTCGAGCTGGAACCCAGCAACGTTGAATCGATCCGACAGAATGTTCAGCATGAAGATGAACAGTTTGTCGTCCGATTTGTTTGCCGCGCGGAAGTCGCGCAAGGTGGCCAGCGTGCTTTTGAGGTACGTGTCGCTGTCAGGTGCAGGAGTCTTCGCGGCTTGCGAAATCAAGGCTCGGAATTTGTTCAAATAGGCGATGTGCACGGCACTTTTTGGGATCGGGTTTTCGGCTTCGAAGGTGATGTATTCATCTGACGTTTTGATCGCTTGTTCCCAATTTCCGGCGCCGATGTACAAGGAATTTTTCGCGAGCAAAATCTGGCCTTGAGCCTTCTTGCGGCGGCCCAGAACTTTTTCGTCGGTGCTGGGATTCTTGGCGACGTAGTCGTCGTATTTCTTGTATGCATCGAGCGCTTTTTCCGCGAGATCCTTGGCCTGCTTCTCCGCGTCTTTCGGATCCATTTTCGGAATCAAGTTTTCGGCGACAATTTTCTGAGCCTGCGTCAGGCTGAACGCGCTGTGAACCAACGCGAAATCGTAGGCAGACGACGATGTTTTGACCTTCGTGAATTTTTCGGCGGACGAAACGTATTTACTGAACGCTTCTTTCCACAAATCACCGGCGTTCGCAAGACTCTTTGCGTCGCCGACCTGTTCGGCCTGTTTGGCGCTTTCGGCGCGACTGGATGCAATCTTGGCGTCACCATCTGCAATGATGTAATCTTGATCGGTTACACTGTCCGGATCAAGCGGAGCGCCGTCTTTTGCCGTCATGCCAATGATGCGGGCCTGGAGACCGATGTTCCAAGGATCCTTGTGGATTTTTTCATTCTGGGCCAAAGCAAAATTGATATTCGATCCGGACTTTGCCAACATGCCATCTCTTTCTTTCGGGAGATCCAGCACGGCGAGCGCATCTTTGACCAATTTTATTGTGTCTTTTTTCATTACTTTGGCCATCTTTTGATCGTTCGGCAACCATTTGGATCGATTATCCGGGAGGAAGGAGTCGCGCATGGCTTTGTAGGCGATAATTGCTTCGTAATCGTGGTTCATGCGCACGTAGCTGAGGCCCATTTCAAACCAGGCTTTCGGTTCGATGTTCAGTCGGACTTCGAGGGGAGTTCGATCGCCTCGGCGCGCTTCGGAGATGGCGCGGCGGTAGTAATCAACGGCGTTGGCGAATTCTTTATAGGCGTCCTGGAATTTAGCTTGGGCGGCTTCTTTGTCTTTCGGGTCGGTCGAGTTCTTTCGCTTTTCGTACTCTTGTGTGTAGATGTAGCGGCCCATCAAGTGCATGCCGTGGGCGGCGTCGAACCATTCCTGCGCCGTCAGATTGAGTTTGATTTTCTTGTCGCGCGCATTGATCAGAATTTCGCCCATGGAGCGGGAAAAATCGTTGGACCATTGTGATCCGGCTCGTTCGCGGGCAATCGCCGCTCGCAATTCTTTCACAGCCTTTTCGAATTCGGCGGATGTTTCGGCGGGAATTGTAAGGGCCTTGGCGTACTCGATGATCAAATCTTTGCCGAGATCTTCTTCAAAAATCGTGCGCATCGCGCCGGAACGAACTTTGACGAAATATTCTTCTACGTCGCCGTACTTTTTGGACTTCATTTTCATTTTGATCAAATCGTGAATGACCAGTTTGAAGATGGCCACGATTTGCTTCTTCACGTCTTCCGGTTGCTGAGCCAAATCGATTTCGAGCACATCGTTCCACGACTTTGAAGCCCCATCTTCGTTGCCGATGGACGCGTGCAAACAGCCTTGCAAGTATGAATATTGAGCTGTCAGGGCAGGGAAATCGGCCATGACTTCGTCTTCGGTTCTTTTCTGGCAGAGCGCGATAACTTCAGTCGCGATTGTTTTCTTTGACGCATCGGATTCGTCGAGCACATCGACCTGCTTCACTTTCATTTGGACGTAGCGCCGATCGGGGATGTTCCATGCGTAAAAAGCGCGATCCAACGGATCAATGTACGCCGGGCCGGGAATTCTACCTTCGTCGCCCTTGGGATTCAGCTTCTTCATTTCGTCCTGGAATTTTTTTAACGCCGCTTGGAATTCAGGGAAGGCTTTGTCGGCTTCTTCTTTGTACGCGACGGCCTTTTTTCCAAAGAGTTCTCCGGCTTCGGCGCGGAATTTTTTGGCTTCGGCGGGGTTGTTTTTTGCGTTGTCGATCTTGCTTTGAATGATGTCCATACTGATCGAATCGTTGTCTTTCACAGCGGTGTCGTACAAGCGGAACTTCTTATCGCCGCCGACGACTTCCTTGTAGAGTTCGCTGGCTTCATTCAACAACGCGGCACGTTTTTCGAGGGTCGCGTCGATGGCTTTGCGGCGCTTCCAGAACGCCTTGATCAACTTCGATTCCATTTTGGACGTGGGCAAAGCGGACTCGTCCAGTCTCGCCGCCAGGCGTTCGACCATATCGTCGGTGGAGAACGCGGGGGTGTGAATGTCAATTAATTGTTTCGCGTATTCGTAGTCCGCTTCGGCCCGAACCCATGCGACGGATCCGACGAAAACAGCGATTACGATTGAACGGCGAAAAAAGGCGACGTTGGGTTTCATAGCCCCGTTCCTCTGCAATAATCCATACTAAAAAGCCGTTGCGTGGACACTCGCAGCACCATCTGCGAATCGGCGGTTGGTTCTTTCCTAAATAGCACAACGAAACTCGTCGCGAAAACTTGCATTGAATTTTGATCGTCAATTGGAAACGGCCCGTTTATCCCGGGCCGTTCGGTATTCCAATTCAGACTAAGCGGATTAAATGCACGTTTTGCAGGGGCGACACTTTTCGATCTTCGGTTCGACGGGGCGCGGGTACTTCGCCAGCGGGGCGCTCTTTTCGCTGATGTTGGCTTCTTCTTCATCAAACAAGATGATGCGCGAGTTAACCAAAACCAACAGATTTCGGCGGACGCGTTCCTTGTTATTCGTCGTGAATAAGCGTCCGATGATCGGAAGATCAGAAAGTAACGGCACACCGGTTTTGGTGTCGATTTTGCGATCGTTGATCAAACCGGAGAAGAGCATTGTGCCGTTATCCGGAATCGTGACGGTCGTGTTGATGGAGCGCAGTTCCAGATTCGGCAATTCGATCGGAAGATTGATCGCACCTCCTCCCGCGGTAATACTTCCGCCGCTGGTGATGAAGAGAATCGTGGGTGGCGTCAATTCGATCGCGGTACCGGGCTTCAATTCCAGCGTGATGTATTTCTTATCATTTGAAACCGTCGGTCTGACTTCCAGAACGACTCCGGTGAGGAAGCTGCTGACGACGGGATCGTAAACGGCGCCGGAGATGTCGTAATCCTTGATGTAGGAACGCTGTTGGGCCACCAAAATGTGCGAGCGCTGGTTGTTGAACTGCATTAGCTTCGGTGCGAGCAACTGGTCCGCAGTCTGGTCCTTGCGGAGCGCCTGCAATACGGCGCTGGTTTGAAGGCTCTGCAGGAATCGGAATTGGAACAAGGCTCCCTGCTGCGGACTGCTCAAAACCGATTGACCGAGCGCCGACGACAGTGGATTGGCGGGCAAAATGTTCTGGGTCAAACCTTGGAACAACACAGGCGATCCAAACGCTTTCGAATACCATTGGCGTCGGAAACCAACGGGGGCAAGATTAGGGCCAAACGAAGAACTGCCGCCATTGGGGAAATTGGCATCCAAACGCGGGTGCAGCAACAAAATTGGAAGCGGACCCTTCGCTCGGTTAACATAGGGCGGCGTTGCCTGAAAATTTTGAAACTGGAACGGTGGCGATGAATTGATGTCGCTGGGCAGCGCGGTCAATCCCGGACCACCCCCGGCGGCGAACAATCCGAAACGCGATGGTGAATGCAATGGATCGACGGCAACGTTGGGCAGCTGCTGGGAGTTGGGGGCCGCATCCAAACCCGTCAAACTGATCCCGATCGTTTCCAAGAAATTGTCCTGAACGTCGACGAATCGAACCTGCGTCAGAACCTGAATGGTCTGTGTTTCGCGGAAGCTGCGGAGCAACTGACGGATCCGTTCGTGGACTTCGGGGCGTTGGAAGACAACGAGTTTGCCGTTGCTGACATCGATCGTGAACTGAGGATCGGCAAACTCGGCCTGTAGAATTTTTTCCTTAATCAACGAAGCCAAATCCGTGTCCGCCAACCCACCCGAAGCGGGAGGAGCGGCGAACGGATCGGCTCCGGCACCCCCCGCACCAGCGGCAACACCCAAATCGATTCGGGGGCCGGGGAAGTCGGTGACGGTTGTTGTCAAATCGCGAATGTCGTAGATTTCAAGTTCGCCAGTGGCTTGAATGTCGGCTTTTTTCGTGATGTAGACAGCCTGATTGCGAAGTTCGTATTCCAGTTCAGCCAATTTCAAGACCCACTTCAGCGCCGAATCCAACGGCATATCCTTCACGTTCAAACTGATCGGATTCTTGCCGACTTCAGTTGCTGCTTTGGGGTCCAGAATGATGCTGATTTTGCTTTGCGAACTGAGAAACTTGATCGCTTCTTCCAGCGGATTTTCGATAAATTCGAACGTCACCAACCGCTTGAGCTTGTTGCGAATTTCGTCCTTCCACGGCTCTTCGGAGCGGCGGCGCGTATCTTGTGACGTTCGCTGGGCGATCTGGCGCCAGTCGTCGGGGTAGATCAAATAGTCGCTATGCGGAATGTTGAAACGATCCGCGCGCTCGCGGTTGAGCTCGAAGTTCTGCTTGTATTCTTCGCGGATGTATTTGTCGCGCGCATCGAACGCTTTATCACGCGTAGCAACAATGATTTTGGCTGCATCCGCGTTTCCGGGATCCAATTCATTGACTTTTTGAGCCTGGGCCAACGCCAAGGCGTAACGACCGGTTTCAAGCGCGACGCGTGCTTGATCGAGCGCCTGATTCAGAATTCGTTCATTATCCTTGCGGCGGCGTTCCATTTCGTTTTTGGCAAAAACATCGGCTTGTTTTCGTGCCGATTCGGCCATGCCTTCATGAAGCGTCTTGATCGACTTCTCGCATTCGTTGGTCAACTTGTCGGCTTCATTCTTCTGTGACGTCGTATCCACATCGGCGGTCAACCATTTGATGATTTCCTTGGCGCGTTCCAACTCTTTCAGCGCGTTTTCGAGGCGCATGATTTTTTCGGCGGTGCCGAGAATCGAATCATCTCTTGATGCCATGTAGCGTCGGGCGCGGTCCAACCGGTTGTCCAATTCGACCAATTTAGATTGAACTTCCACCTGGCGATACTCTGCAACATTTTGGAGGGAATTTTTGATACGGTCGGCGCGGTAGTCGAATTTTTCGCGAACTTTTGACAGGAGGCTGCGAACTTTTTCGTTGGCCCGATCCAACTTGTTCGCCAACTCGAGCTCCTTCTTAGCCGATTCGTAGTCGAAGCTGTCGTAGAGCCGTTTGCCGGCCTGATAATGGCTTTCGACTTCAACAGCGATTTCTTTCCGAACCTTCTCCTGATTGGCGGCTTCCTGCTCCAACAACATCTTGGCCTTTTCGTCGACAGCCGGCTGACCGGCTTCACCGGCGCGGACTGGCGAAAGCGCAGCGAATACCAATGCGAGGAGTACGGCACAGCTTGCTTTAACGTACATAGTTTGGTGTCCAATTTTCATCGAGACTCTCTCCACTTCCGTCCTTTTTTTCGATTCTTTCCGACCTGCCGTTGCGATGTCGCCTCACCATCGCTACTAGTGGAGCAGTTTCTCTTCTTCTTCGTTGAACAAAATGATGCGCGGGCTGATCAGGATCGCGAGGTTGCTCTTGGCGTTGTCCACCGTATTCCAGCGGAACAGGCGTCCAATCACGGGCAGATCGCTCATGAAAGGCACTCCGTTTTCAGCGTTGAACTTCACATTTTTGTACAGTCCACCAATCAACATGATTCCACCGTCAGGCACAGTCGCCGTCGTTCGAACTTTTTGAATCGACAATTCGGGGAACTGAATTGGGAACGAGAGGAAGACGAGGACATTGACGTTAGCACCGCTGTTAACCTGGAACGTATCGATCTGGCGCGTGACGAGGTTGGTCAATTCGGTGACAGTTGGACGCAATTCCAAGGTGACATAGCGGCGATCGCTTGACACGATGGGCTTGACATCCAGAACGACACCGACGAGAAATTGACGGACGACGGGATCGTACGCGTCCCCGGAGATTTCGTAGTCGGAGACGTACGACTGCTGCCGGGCGACGAACATATTGGCGCGCTGCGTGTTGAAGACGGTCAAACGCGGAGCGATCAATGTGCTCGAATTTTCGCGGACAGCCATGGCTCGGATGAAGGCCTGAACCTGGGCGTTGTTTAAAATCGAGACTTGGGCCGACAATCCACCCTGACGGACGGAATTGGTGGTATCCGACGCAGAAATGGTTGACGGATCGTTCGGGAAGAAATTGATGACGTGATTGACGATCGATCCGACCGTCGAGATCAAACCGCCACTTTGTTTTGACGGACCGCTGACGAAACCGGGGAACGGCGCGTTCGGCGGGGTCGTATCCGTCGACGCTGGAACTCGCGGCTGGAGGAAGCCGGTTGGGGCAGCCAAGCGTCGCAAATCGCCGAAGTCGCCGAACAGAACGTTCGGATCGAGACCTTGGAATTCGACGCCGGTTTGTTCCAGATAGGCTTCGCGAATGGAGAGGAAGCGCGATTCGATGTTGATCATCATCTTCTGCGTTGAGCGGAAGTTGCTGAGCAATTTTTCGATCAAGCTGTGAATTTCAGGGCGCTGCATGACGACCAACTTGCCGCCCTTTTCTTCAATCGACGCACCGGTCGCCGGGTCCCATGACAACGGCATGATACGCGTCTTGATCATTTCCTGAATGGTTGCATTGGTCGGGGGCTGTGTTTTAGCTCCGCCACCACCAAACGGGGACAATCCGCCGCCGCCACCGGCGGCACCTTTATCCCCGGCAACTGTGATCTGGAATTCGGGTCCCGGGAAGTCCTGGATGTTTTGCGTCAAATCGCTCACGTCGTAGATGCGCATTTCGAGCGGAGCTTGAAGCGTCTGTGGCTTGCCGATGTAAATGGCGTGATCCTGAAGGACATATTCCAATTCGCCGAGTTTCAGAATCCAGTCCAGCGCCACGTCAAGATTCATATCGGGGACGCGGAGATTGATCGGGGGCGGGGCGGCCTGAAGCACCTTCGGATCGATGATCATCGTCACGCCGGAGAGGCTGCGCATTTGACCAATGACGTCAGCGAGCTGCGCGTCCACGAATTCGAGCGCGACTTTGCGCTGGAGCTTCTTGCGGATTTCGGCCTTCCATGGTTCTTCGGCGACTTTGCGACCGATTGAAACGTCGGAACGCTTGCTGATTTGAACCCAATTCTGAGGGTATTGGATCAATGGAGCGGAACTGATCGACGCTTCATCGACGTCCTGAAACTGTGATCGGTATTCGTTGCGATACATTTCTTGGAAATCTTTGTGTTCGCCTTGGTGCGCCAAGGAACGGGCTTTGTTCTTGAGTTTTTCCGCGTTTACATTCAACGGATCTAATTCCAGAACGTGCAGCGCCATTCGTTCGGCGGCCTTGTATTCATGAACGGAAATCAATTCATCCGTGTGCGCCAGCATCTTGTCGATGCGGATTTTCCACAACTCAACATCCTTGGTCTTTTCGAGCTGAGCTGCCCTGAGTGCGGCTGATCGGTTGTTGTAGCGGACTTCTTCGTTGTCTTTGTCGATCTTGCCACGAACGCGCAGCATGGCTTCTTCGGCCTGGCGTCGGACGCCGGGGAGTTCGGCGGCTGGCGGCATCCAATTGATGATTTCGATGACGCGGCGATAACGGTCCTGAGCTTGTTCGAGGAAACGCATGCGTTCGGAGATTGA
>JANXLS010000687.1 GCA_025355035.1 Planctomycetota bacterium
GTCTCGGCTCCGCCGTTGCTGAGGGCGAGGTTGACGCTCAACGTTCCGCTGAATTGCGAGCGCTTGAGGACGAGTTTTGTCGGCGTGATTTCTTTGATGACGGCACCGCCCGAGACGTTCCACGCATAATGCAAATCGCCTGCGGCTTTGGCTTGCATCGCGGCAAGGTTGCTGATCGCTGGGACGACTTCGATCGCATCGCGGCCGTTCCAATTCGCAGGGCATTGGAGCGAGAATGCGGGTTCGGAGATTTCTTCTTTGATGGCGATGGCGATGGTTTTTGTTTTGATTTCGTTGGGATAGATGGCTTTGAATTGGAGCGACGCGGATTGATCGCCGACGACTCGACCGGCGTTGAACGTGTAGGCGAATTGATCAACAGCAACTACCGATTCGCGGCCGTCGCGCTTCAAGAGCCAATAGACTTTTTGCGCGCCACCGGCTTGGGCGGTGATCGTCACGGATTTTCCTTCGGAGACGGTCAAGTTATCGGACGAGACGGAGAATACAGTGCCGGGTTGAACGAGGGAGCCGGTGAGCGTTTGAAGTTGCTTTTGGTTTTCGTATTCCAATTGAATCCAATCGGAGGAGCGGACGACGTTGGAGATGCGAACTTCGTCGAGGTCGCCGATGAAGTCGTAATTGTTGTACCAGCCGCCGATGTAAAGACGCCCAGGCGTCCGGACGTTAAGAGGTGGCGTCGGATTTTTCGAAACGCCGTCAAGCTTGCCGTTGATGTATAGCCGGGAGTCGCCTTTTTCGTAGGTGTGAACAACCTGGATCCATTCGTTCATCGGCAGCGTCGAATCGCCGCTGACATTGCCGCCCGAGAAGTAGCAATCCATGCGGATGTGCGGCGGACTTTGCAATTGCATGACGACTTTGCCCTGCTGCTGCTCATTGCCCCAGGACAAAATCGTCCCATTGGATTTCTCCGCGCGGTACCAGGCTTGCGACGAGTGCGGCGCGGAACCGGCTGGATAATTGGGAATTTTATCGCCGCCGAAGACGCCTTGTTTTCCTGCGAGGTGGCGGGCTTTACCGATCATGCCGGACGTGAGCGTCGTGCCCGTGTCTTTGGCTGAAAGTGTGCCGACTTCGTCCGCTGGATTGTCGCCCATGTGGAAGACGCTGAGGTAGCCGTTGGATGCGTTGAAAACGGCGCTGCCGGACGATTCGCTTTTGGCGTCAGTCTTACCCCAGAAAACGCGCAATTCCTGGCGCGCGTTGCCGACGATTTTTGGGATGCGTACCCAAATTGCAGCGGTGCCGTGCGCGGCATCCCACTCTTCGATTTGGTACGGTAGCGCAGTGCCGTCGGCGGTGCTGAAACGAAGGTCTTCGCCGTGAGGTTGGGCTTTTGCAAAATCGAATGTGGATGGGTTTAACCGGACGAGCAAAGGGAATCCTTCAACGGATTTATCGGCCGGAAAATAGATCCCTTCCGGTGTCGTCAGAATGAAGAACGATGCGTTCTGCACCCATGCGGCATAGGGCGTTTCCTGGGAGAATACCGAAGCGACACTCAGGAACGCGAGGACGAAACAGAGGTGTGAACGATGGATGTTCATGCGTACTTGATTCTCAAAAAAATGATCGTTAGCAACGGGTTTGGATTGAATGAAGATACCGCAAGTTGGGAGGAGTACAAAGGCGCAATTGAGCCGGCTTGTGTTGGGGGGCGCACTGCGACAATTTACGCGAGCTGTTTTTTGTTCAACTCCGGAGGAGTTGTGTAGCAAAGCCCTGGGTAAACGAACGAAGATGCCTTTCAACTTCGAAGGAGTTGTGTCCGATCGCGCGGTGATTGTTTACGCGTGATTCAACACTTGATTTGTGACAACGGCGCAGGCGAATTCAATGTTAACGGCGGTTTTACCATTCACTTTGGCGACACCGTTGAAGAAGCAGGCGTTGCTGAGTTTTTCTTTAAATTGCACTTCCATTTCATAAGTATCGCCGGGTTTGACGGGGTGTTTGAATTTTGCGTTTGAAACGCGGGTCAGGACGGGCACAGCGTTGTCCATCGCACCTTCGAGCAGATGAGCCATCAGGATCGCGGCGCTCTGAAAAAGAGATTCGCAAACCAGGACGCCGGGCAGAATCGGGTTGTTTGGGAAATGGCCTTTAAAAACGGGATCGGCCGGATCGGCGCGGCGGCGCGTTCGGATCGTGTTGCCTTCGATCGCGATGACTTCGTCGACGAGCAAGAACGGGGGACGGTGGGGAATGGCTTCGGTGATGGTCATGAAGTGTTCGGAAATTGGAGTCTACGAAGCGGAATGGTTTAAACGCGTTAATTTTCGTACTGGACAATAAACGAAATTTTCAGTGATGCAATCCATACTTTCAGCGCGTGGCGTTCACAAGTTTGCCGCCCCTATAGATGGTGGTAGCGGTTCATGGCAGCTTTACGACGGGCGAGGGGCAGCGGCTTTTTTTAGGCGATCAGCGATGGCGAGGCCGAGGCCGTGTTCGTTGGGAAGAGTGGCGAGAAGCACGTCGACTCCGCGGGCGTCGGCTTCGCGAAGTGCGGCGTAAAGGCTGCGGGCGAAGGCTTGGGAATTTGCATCGTGGGCGTGTTCGGTTAGGAGTGCGACTTTTTTTCCTTCGCGGTTCAGGCGCAGTTCGTGTTCGGCGGCTTCAGCTCGGCTGACCAGAATGACTTCAGCTTTGGGAGCGTAGTGCGAGGCAAGTTGGCCGGGGCTGCGAACTTTTCCAGATTGATTGAGCGGAATCGAGATGCGCAGTGTTTCTTCCAATTCTTCGCGCGTGACGCCACCGGGACGGAGCAGCGCCGGGGTGCCGGAACTGAGATCGATGATCGTCGATTCGACTCCCACTTCGCATGCGCCACCGTCGAGGATGGCGGCGAGGGCGTCGCCGAATTCGTCGCGGACGTGTTGCGCGGTCGTTGGACTGACGGCTCCGAACCGATTGGCCGACGGAGCAGCAACGCCTCCGCCGAAACCGTGCAGCAACGCGAGCGCGACGGGATGCGCCGGGACGCGAAGGCCGACGGTGTCGAAGCCGCCTGTGACGGCGTCGATGGCTCGAGAACTGCGTTTTAGAATCAGGGTCAACGGGCCGGGCCAGAATTCTTCCGCAAGGATCCATGCGGAATTAGGGATGTCGCGAGCCCATTCCTGGAGGAGTTCGGCGTCGGCGAGGTGCACGATCAAGGGATGATTTTTCGGACGGCCTTTGAGTTCGAAAATTTTTGAGACAGCGCTAGGGTTCGACGCGTCGGCTCCCAATCCGTAGACGGTTTCAGTGGGGAAGGCGACGACTTCGCCGGCTTGCAGGAGAGCGATGGCTGTGGGGAGGAGAGCGTGCATAAGATGGGGGTTCGCTTGAGGCAATGGGCGGACGAAACAGTTTAAAGCATAACATGAAGGGCGGGTTTGATCAAATCTTTGGCGCGGAAACGGCAATTAGCATTTGTCATTTCGGCATTTGATGTTTGTCATTTAACGACTCTGGCGACTCGCGATAAAAATGACGAATTACAAATCGTGTTGCAGTGTCGCGAGATCGTCACCCCGAGTACCCCTCCCCCGCCCCTCGTCCTGCAACCGGAGGGGGAGCGTTGGGATCTGTAAATATTCTTTACTTTGTCTTCATGAGATAACGCACATTTGCTTGACGAGGGGCGGTGCGGTCACTATTATCTTTCGACCTTCTTGTTCAGAGAGGGCAGTCGCGCGTCCCCCGTGGGGCACGAGATGACCCGTGGGGAAAGTGTCGTTGTTTGCCGGTTGAAATCCGGATTTTGAAGGAAACGGAACGCAGTTATGGCCATTGCTTACGCGACCACGCATAATTTGAAACTCAGCTTCACGACTTGGGTCTGCCCCGAATGGACGGTGGCCGCCATCGTTGACGGCATGCAGACGTACGGCTACGACGGCGTCGAATTGCGCGTCGGAAAAGGCCATCTTCACGGGATCGAAATCGACAGCCCGCTGGAGTACATCAACGAAGTTCGCAAGCAGTTTGACGCGGCTCATCTCGCGGTCTCCTGTATTGCCTCCTCTTATTCCTTCTCCAGCGCGGACATCGTCGAACGCCAGAAGACGATCGCCAACGTGAAAAAGGCGTTGCGCATGGCCGACTCGATCGGCGCGCCTTACCTGCGCGTTTTCGGAGGCGACATTCCGAACGGTTTGGAAGCCACGGGCGTGATCGACTACGTCGCTGAAGCCATCGACGAATGCACGGAATACGCTGAAAAAGAAAAGCTGCGATCGATGCTGCTGGTCGAAACACACGGCGCGTTCAGCCACTCAAAGTACATCTCGGAAGTGTTGAGCCAGGTGTACTCGACGAAACTGGGCGTGCTCTGGGACGTGCTGCATCCCATGCGTGTGCTGGAATCGATCGAAGACACGTACGATCAGATTTGCGATCACGTCCGCCACGTTCACATTCACGATTGCGCGTTCAACGACGACCGCACGAAGCTGGCTCCGTGCGAACCGGGCGAAGGATTTGTGCCCATGAACCAGGTTGTGGACGTACTGAAGTCGGGCAACTTCCGCGGCTACCTGTCGGTTGAATCGTTGCAGAAAGAAGCGGACCCCGACGAAGTGCTGCCGGTTTGGTCGAAATATTTAAAATCGCTGATCAAACCGGAAAAGCACAAGTAAACAAAAACTTTTTGCCGCAAAGAGTACGTAGGCAGCGAAAGCTATTGGATCGAAAAAAGGAAAGAGCGGGATGCGTGTGATCGCATTCCGCTTTTTCGTTGAAGAGTTGCGAAATTGAAGGAGTAGAAGATGGCAGGTCATTCCCATTCCGCCAACATCGCAGTGCGCAAAGGCAAACAGGACGCGAAGCGCGCTGTGGCGTTCGCGAAACTATCGAAGAACATCATGATCGCGGCTCGCAAGGGCCCCGATCCGGATTCGAACTTCGGACTGCGCCACGCAATCGAACTGGCTCGCGCGCAATCGATGCCAAAAGACAACATCGAGCACGCGGTCAAAAAGGGCGCGGGGTTGCTGGAAGGTCAGAAGATGACCGAGCTGATTTATGAGGGTTACGGCTCGAACGGCGTGGCGATCATCTGCGAAACGTTGACGGACAACATCAATCGGACGCGTCCGGAAGTCACGAAGATTTTCGAGCAGGGTGGCGGCAAGATTGGCGCGAGCGGCGCGGTGATGTGGATGTTCAAGCGGCGGGGCGTGATCGCGGTCAGCACGGCGAATATCGCCGAAGACAAGTTGATGGACATTGTGCTCGGCGCGGGTGCCGACGACATGACGACTCAGGGAGACGTGTTCGAAATCCTGACGCCGCCGGAAAATTTCGACGCCGTTCGCAAAGCGTTGGACGCGGCGAAGATCACGACGGACATGGCGGAGTTGAAATTTCTGGCCGACAACGAAACGGACGTTGACGTGGAGACCGCTCAGAAGATCTTCAATCTTGTTGAAAAACTGGAAGACCACGACGATGTGAATGCGGTTCACACATCGATGAAAATGACGGATGAAATTGTTGCGGCGATGAGGTAGCCGTTCGATGGAATGCGAAGTTGACGTACATTTCGAAACTTTTTTTGAATTTTTGTTAGAGATTATCGCCCCCTCAGCAGTCTAATCATTAAATACAACACACGAAAGTGCAGTTTTTTTGTAGATTTAATTGTTAACGTTGTATAGTAAAGCTGGGTTTGGGGGGAATGAATGATGAGGAAACTGATTCTGGCGGTGGTGCCTTTGGTGGTGGTTCTGACCGGGTGCGGCGAGAGTTCACGCTACGAATCCACTTCGTATAGCAACAGTTCCTACGATTCCAGCTATGCCACTGAGTCTCAGCCTCCATATCGATCGAGCGAAGGCGAGACGTACAACACCTCCTACCGGAGCAGTCCGCCATTTGGAAATTACCCGGT
>JANXLS010000745.1 GCA_025355035.1 Planctomycetota bacterium
GCAATCGTGGCGTGATGGTCAATTACAAGGTCACCGATTTCGACGCCTTCATCATGCAGTTGACGAAATCCGGCGTGAAGATCGAAAAGAAGCGCAGTGACGGCCCAAGCAAATTCGCGTACATCAGCGACCCCGAAGGCAATCCAATCGAATTGTGGTCCGGCGCGTAACAAAACGTGGCTAAACGATTGTAATTTTTGGGTCTGGAAAAGGCACACTCAATTCAATGCTCGCAAAACGTCTGATTCCCTGTCTCGATGTGAAAAACGGCCGCGTGGTGAAGGGCGTGAATTTCGTCGGCTTGCGCGATGCCGGCGATCCCGTCGAAGTCGCCGCGCGCTACGACGCTCAGGGCGCCGATGAACTCTGCTTCCTCGACATCACCGCCAGCCACGAAGGCCGTCCCACGATCATCGATATTGTGCATCGCACGGCCGAACAATGCTTCTGCCCTCTAACAGTCGGCGGCGGCGTGAAAAGCATCGAAGACATTCGCGCGCTGCTCCGCGCCGGAGCCGACAAAGTCGCGATCAACTCCGCCGCGCTGAAAGACCCCGATCTTCTCTCGCGCGGAGCCGAAGCGTTCGGCGCGCAATGCATTGTCCTCGCAATCGATGCCAAACGCGCGGCCGTGGTCGATGGCCAGCAAACCTGGCATGTCTACATCCACGGCGGACGCATCGACACCGGGCGCGACGCGATCGCGTGGGCGCAGGAAGGCGTCGAACGCGGAGCGGGCGAGATTCTCGTCACCAGCATGGACGCCGACGGCACGCAAGCCGGCTACGATCTCGAATTGACGCGAACGCTCTCCGAACGTGTCGCCGTGCCCGTCATCGCATCGGGCGGAGCCGGAAATCTCGACCATCTCCACCAAGCGCTGACAACCGGTCGAGCCGACGCTGCACTGGCCGCGAGCATTTTCCATTACGGCACACACACGCTGGCTGAAGCGAAAACTTATCTAAAGGAGCGCGGTGTGGCCGTGCGCGAAATATAACGAAATGAAATGTGTCTCGCGTTTTGCCAAATTTAAAAGCACCGGACAAAAATCATGAGCGACGCAGCCGAAACAGTCGAAGTGGAACCCGCAAGCCCACCGCGCGAAATCGACAAATATTTTGTCTTCGCCTTCAAAAACAACGCCAGCGATTTGCACATCAAAGTCGGCGAACCGCCGCTGTTTCGCATCAAGGGTACGGTCGTCCGCGCGAAGATGGCCCCGTTCTCCGAAGAACAGGTCAACACGCTGCTGGAACCGATCCTCGGCCCGAAGGAACTCCGCGAACTCGACGATCGCGGCGGCGCGGATTTCGCGCTCAACATCAGCGGCGTCGGCCGATTCCGTTTGAACGTCTTCAAGCAGCGCGGCATGTATTCGATGGCCGCGCGCTGCGTCAAGACGCTCGTCCCAACGCTCGATCAGCTCAACCTTCCGCCCAGCTTAAAAATCATCCCGACGTACGAAAGCGGACTGGTGCTTGTCGCGGGTGTGACGGGCGCGGGCAAATCGACAACGCTCGCCGCGCTCGTTCAAATCATCAACATGACACAGCCCGTGCACGTCGTCACGATCGAGAATCCGATTGAATACCTGTACGACAAAAAGGACGCGAAGGCGTTCATCGATCAACGCGAAGTCGGCATCGATCTGCCGGATTTCTACAACGGTCTTCGTCAGGTCCTGCGCCAGGATCCCGACGTGATTCTCGTCGGCGAAATGCGCGATGCCGAGACATTCGAAGCCGCGCTGATGGCCGCCGAAACCGGGCATTTGGTCTTCGGCACGATCCACGCCGGTTCCGCAGCGCAAAGCATCGGGCGCGTGCTCGATTATTTCCCGCAGGAACGCCACGGCCAGATTCGCCAGATGCTGTACTTCAATCTCAAAGCCGTGGTCGTGCAGAAATTGGTCAAGGGAACGATGCCCGAAATCCCGCGCGTTCCCGCCGTCGAAATCATGTTCTGCAATCCGCTCATCCGAAAAGCGATTCACGAAAACGAAGACCGCAAAATCACCGACGCGATTCGCGCTGGGCGCCAGGAAGGCATGCAGGATTTCAATCAGTCGTACTGCGAACTGGTCCGGCGCGGTCTGGTCTCCGAACAGGTCGCGCTCGAAAACTCGCCGAACCCGGAACAGTTGCATATGAACCTGAAGGGCATCACGCTCGGTTCCGATCGCGGTAACATCACCGGCTAAAACGTCTCTTTATGCAGAGACGCAAAGTTATTTAAGACGCAAAGAATTTCTTTGCCAAAGCGTATAGCGCGGGCGTGGCGACCAGGGAAAGCAGTACGGAAATACAGAGCGCGCCAATGACCGCGACCGCCAACGGTTTCAGCATATCCGCCCCGGAGCCTATGCCATAAGCGAGCGGTAACATGCCCAGCGCGGCGGCAAGGGAGGTCATCAATACCGGGCGTAAACGGCGGCATCCGGAACCGACGAGGGCGTCTTCTAAACTCAATCCCCTGGCGCGCAGAACCTCAACATAGTCCAGCATCAAAATGCCGTTCTTCGCGACGATCCCGACGCCGATGATCGCGCCGAGAAACGAAATGATGTTCAGCGTTGTGCCCGTCAGCCACAATGCAAGCAGTGTTCCGAAAAGCGCCAGCAGTGCGCCGATGACAATACAAAGCGGTTCGAGGAACGTTCGGAATTCCAGCAACAGCACCGTAAATACCAGGATCACCGCGACAATCATTACGATGATCAGATTCAGAAACGAGTCCTGTTGCTGCTTGTACATCCCGCCATATTCGATGGAACCCGCTGGAATCGAATCGTCTTTGCCCAATAAATCGCGAATCTCTTCCATGGCGCTGCCGAGATCACGGTTTTCCAAACGGGCGGTGATCGAAACCGTTTGCCGCAAGTCATCGCGGTGCAGTTCGAGTTCACCCCCTTCTTCCCGCACGTCAGCGATTTGCGAGAGCAAAATCGACGTACCGTCAGGCGTTCGCAGCGTGAGCGATTTCAGCGCATTGAGACTTCGAATCCGTTTGGGATCCATCAGCACCCGAATATTGACCACCTGGTCGCCCTGCAAAACCGACGACGACGTTTGGCCGAGCAGTGCGGTGTTGACCGTCTTCGCTATCGAATCCGCGTCCAGCCCATAACGCTGCGCATCGGCGCTCCGCACGTGAAGAACGATCGACGGACCGGCGATTTTTAGCCCGGCTTTTGCGTCTTTGATCCCGCTGACTTTGAGGATTTTCGTTTTGATTTGCGGGGCGTGCTTCTTTAAAAAAGCCATGTCCGGAGAATACAACTTGATCTCAACAGGTTCCGGCGTCGAGGTCATATCGCCGATCAAATCGGAGAGAATGCCCGGGAATTCCCATTCAAAATGGGGTTGCGATCCCCCCAGCGTTTTGCGCAATCCGGCAATCACTTCTTTCGTCTTGCGTTTCCGTTCGGGCTTCAGTTTGATCATAAAATCGCCCTCGTTGGGCTCAACGAGCTGGAAGCCCAGGGCCGTCCCGGTACGCCGTGAATAGCTCTCGATCTCTTGCGTATTTTTCAAGATATCTTCCACTTGAAGCAGCGCTCGATTGGTCTCCGTCAAACTGGTCCCAGGCGGTGCGACGTAATCGATGACAAAACCGCCTTCATCCATTTCCGGAAGAAAGTCATTTTGCAGCCGCCAATAGACCGCGATGCTGCCCAACAAAACCAGCGCGCACAGTCCCGGCACCACCCACGCATTTTTCAGCGCGAAACGGACGCTGATTTCGTAAAGCCGGATCACGGCTCGCATGATGAATCCGTTTTGGTCATGGGGTTTTGCGCCCTCGTCTGACGCGCGAACGCGGATGATCAGCGCGGCCAGCGCGGGCGTCAATGAAACCGCGAGAGCGAGCGACGCCAGCAGCGATACAGCCATCGCGATAGCCAGCGCGCGAAAAAAGACGCCCGGAACTCCGTCGAGATAGGTCAGCGGAATAAACACGACCACTGGCGTCAGCGTGGAACCAATCAGCGGCATCAGGATTTCGTTGGACGCTTCGCGAATTGCATCAAGGCGTGGCAACCCCGAAACCATCTTGGAGTAGATGGCTTCGGTGACGACGATCGCATCGTCAATGATCAGACCAATGGCTGCGGCGATGCCGCCCAGCGTCATCAAATTGAACGACATTCCGAGTAATTTCATGGCGATCAACGTCACCAGCACGGTTACGGGAATGACCGTCGCCGCGACGAGCGTCGTACCCCAATTCCGCAGGAACAGGTACAGGATCGCGATTGACAAAATAAGTCCGAAGATGATCGCCTCCCAGACACTTTGGACCGATTCGCGCACTAGCAGGGATTGATCGTAAAAGAAGGCCAGTTTCATGCCGGGCGGAAGTTCGCTTCGCAGTGCTTTCAAATCCGCTTTCAACGCATCCGCGATGGTCAGCGTCGAGCCATCCGGCTGGCTTCGGACGTTCACCAAAACCGAGTTCTCGCCGTCGGCGGTGACCACGGTGTAAACCGGTTCCCGCCCCAGTTTGACACTCGCGAAATCACGAATGCGCACGGGATGGTTGTCGATGGCGGCGACAGCCAGATTCTCGATGTCGCGGATGGAAGTCGCCCGGCCATCGACGAGCGTGAGAAACAGCGCATGGCTTTCTTCGTGCAGGCCTGCGGAGGCGACGAGGTTCGTTTTCGCCAATTCGTCGGTGACTTGCGATAGACTGAGCCCCAGCGTCCGCATTTTTGCAGGATCGGCAACAATGTGAATTTCCGGTGTACTGCCGCCTGTCAAGTCAACCCGCGCGACGCCTGGAATGCGCAGGAATCGCGGCTTGATTTTATACCGCGCCGTTTCCCACAGTTCAGTGATGCCGTGCGTCTTGCTGGTCAGGCTGATACCCGCGATTGGAAATGCGGAAAAATTAAGGCGATGGACATTGGCGGTCGCGGTGGCTGGTAGGGTGCTCTTGATCTGCGCCAATCGCGTCAAAACAAATAACTCGGCCTGGACCATATCGGTTTTCCAATTGAAGAAAACGTCAACGGTTCCCGAGCCCCGACCCGTGGAGGAACGCACACTGGTGACGCCCTGAATGTCTTTCATGCCTTCTTCGACGGGACGCGTAATGGTCGCCATCATCTCATCGACGGGCATAACCCCGTTGTCGAGTTCAACCACGACGCGCGGAAAATTCGTTTGCGGAAAAACAGACGACGGCATCGCGATGGCTGACAGCACACCCGCCAGGCACAGCGCCAGCACGATAAAATAAATGCCTTTGGAATGTCGAACCGAAAAGTGGGCATTCGCGTCGCCGCCGCTCATCTACTTCTTTCCTCCGGCCGATCCGACGACGTGAACTTTGGTGCCGAGATCCGGCAAGCCATACGCGCCCGCCGAAGCCACAATACCGCCTTCTTTGATATCCCCGTCCTTGACTTCTTTTCCGGTGAGTTCGACAAGTCCTTTTTCGCGAAACCCGGGCGTAACGTTATGCAGCACCGACTTGCCGTCTTCAATCCCCGCGATGACCTCCACGCCGTCTTTGTCCTTGAATACGCATTCCTCTGGAACAACGAGGCAGTCTCTGTGTTCGTCGACCGTGATTTTCAACTTCGCGGCCTGCCCCGGTTTCAATCCGGAATCGGCTGGAAGCACTGCGCGAACCATGACGGTATCGTTCTTGGGATCGACTTGAAGTGAAACCGCAACCAACGTGGCTTTAATCGCCGGAGTCGAATTCTCCGCCGCGTCGTCCGACTTTTCGTCCGTGCTCGAATCCGTACCCGCTCCGACGATCGCAACGGCCTGTCCTGTTTTCAACCCATTCATTTCGGACGCAGGAACCAATGCGCTGACTTCCAGGCGCTTGAGATCCACGATTTCCGAGAGCACGAGTGTCGTATCCACCGGTTCGCCAGGATTCACGTTGACTTTGACAACCGTGCCAGAAAGCGGGGATTTAATCGTCAGCATCGGAATGAGCAGGTGGGTGGCCGCAAGTGCCTTCTCGGCTTCGACAACCTTAGCCGCTGCTTCCGCCAGTTCCTCCGGAGAAGGGGAATTCTTCAACAACGCCACTTGCTTTTCGGCTGTCGTCTGATCCTCGCGCGCCGCCGCCAACTGCTGCGCCGAGTCCTCCAGTTGTTTCACAGATGCCAGCTGATCCTTCGCCATCGCCTGGGTGCGATTGTCGCTTTGCTGCGCAAACTCAACGGATTGCTTCGCCTTTTTGAGAGCAATTTCAGCAACTGCGATCTGCTCCGGGCGGGTGCTGGCTTTCAACCGAGCGAGGCTGGCTTTCGCGGAACTCAACGCCGCGTCCGCTTTGGCTTCCTCCGAGCGTGCGATCCGGTCGTCGAGCTGAAACAGCGGCGCGCCTTTTTCGACCTGTTGACCGACAACGCACAAAACGTCCGCGACAAGACCAGCCACCGGCGCGGCGATACGCGCGCTGGCGGATTGCGCGTTGCCCCCCACGCGGCGCTGTTCGGGACCGACGGTGCCATAACATTCAATGTAGCGATAGAGCGTTTTCTTCTCAATCTTCACAATTTGAACGGCCACGTCTGTCACCGGTTCGGGATCTTCCGGTTTGCGTTCAGGCTTGATCAGTTCCGGGTGCCAGAACACGACCCAGGCCCCCCCAATGATCGCTCCGCAGAGCAAAATCCCGGAAAGAACTTTGACGATTTTGACGACTATTTTCATCGCTTCTCTCCGTCGTTCAAAGCGTCTTCCAGCCTGCGCCCCAAAGCGGCCTCCAAGGATTCCAACGCGGTTCGATAGTCAATCAACAGATCCAGGTGGCTTTTCTCCGCGTCAACAAAGAGCGAGCGGGCGGTGAGCAACTCCGAACCCGCAATGTCGCCCGCCGCGTACGCTTTCTCCGTCAGTTTCATGCTTTCCTGCGCTTTCGGCAGCAACTCTTTTTCCTGAAATTGAAGCCGCCGTTCTGCGCTTTCAACCTGCGCAACCGCAGCCGCGACTGCCGATTGCGCAGCCTGTAATTTAGCGGTGTAATCGGCACGCGCCAAATCGCGCGCGGCTGTCTTCTCTTGAATTTCGCCCTGATTTCGGCCAATCAATGGAACGTCGATCGTGCCCACCAATCCATAGAGCGACGACCATGCTTTTCCGTCAAAATCGAACGTCGATCCCGGCCCCAGTTTGATGCTCGGATATTGCCGCGCGATGGCCGCGCGCAAATCGCCTTCGCTGACCTCGTAACGCCATTGGCTGGCTTTCATCATCGCGGAATCAGACAGGGACGCGACGAGTTCCGGCAACTTCACCACCAGCGGTCTGTGCGCCAGCGGATTCGCGGCGATGCGCAATTTTATCTCAACATCATAGGGCAAACCGATTGCGGATTTCAGTGTCCGGTCGGCAGTGTCAACATCTGACTCCACCTTTTGCCGTTCCATCTGCAATTTCAAGTGCTGCATCTCGGCGAGATTCGAATCGAAAGCCGTTCCCGCGCCGTGTTTGATGCGCGCTTTGACACTGTCCCGCAAGCGCTCCGACAACGTCATTTCTTCACTGTTGAGCCGCAACTTTTCTCGCGCCGCAACAGCGTTCCAATAGGCCGCGCGCGTTTCGCTCACCGTCTTCCATTCGTCACTCAGGATGTCGTACTGAACCGCTTGGACGTTTGCGGTCTTGGCCTGCTTTTCGGCGACCCGCTCCTGCCAACGCAAAATCTCAAAGCTCATCGAGGCTTCCACACTCTTTCGATGAATGGGCTTCTGGCTGAACGGCAATGTGCGCGTGTCAAACGAGGGATTGGGATACAACCCTGCTGTAACGAGCTGGCCCGCTGCGATGCCGCGTTCGAGTCGTTTGGTTTTTAATGCAGGGTTCAGGATCAGCGCGGCCAGCCCGACTTCATCCGCGCCGAGTCCGTCGGCGAGAGTCGGAGCTGGGTCCGTATGCCCGGCTCTGCAATAGGCCGCCGCGAAATCGGCCTGAGAAAACCGGAGTAATTGCTGTTGGACTGCGGCGGGACTGAGCGGCTCCGGATGATAGTGCGCGCATCCGGGACACACCGCCAGAACCGCAAAAGCCGCAACCCTCGACACCGTGTAAAACAGTCGCGGCACTGTGTTGGTATCAGCCTTCTGCATACGCATTGTTCGATCCGTGGGCAGGTTTACTTGACTTTGTCTGCATCGGCCAAATGCGTGATGAACTTGTTGATCTCATCCGTGGCCTTCTTGGCGCTGGCGGCGTCTTTGGCCGCTTTGACGGCGTCGATGGCCACATCCATCTGTTTGTCGATCACGGTCCAAACCTTGCGGTCGGCAGCCTTCAATTTCGTCGTACCCGCGTCGAACTTGTCTTCGCATTCGACGATCTTCTTTTCAGCGGCGGGATACTCTTTGGATGCAATCAGTTTCAGTGCTTCTTCGGCCAGTGCTTTGTATGGAGACATGTCGTATTTCGGCTTGGATCCTTCGGCCGCACTGCAAAAACTGCCGCACGCAAACAGAACCACCGCAACAACGAACATCATTGACAATCGCATGACAGTATTCCTCCCGGAAAAAATAAAAATCGAGCGTTGAACTTAAATTCAAGTAGCCTGATTGTAGTTCCAGGGTCTATACTGGACACTGATTTTCTGAAATATTAATGCGTTCTTATCCAACAGCCGAAGTGCTTACTGCCCACATCATTGTGATGACCGAAAGTCCCGCGTTGTTCAAGCAATTCATTCAGGATCCCCTGCCGCACCGTATGGAAAATGATTTGAGGCGCATAGGAGTGCCGTCGGATTTACCTGTGAAACAGAGCGTGGGAAGTGTTTTTAAAGAAGCGGGCGATGGGGTACGATCCCACGACCTTCGGCTTGGGAAGCCAAATAAATACCATAACTCATTTAATACAAACGAGATGAGTTTGTTGGGTTACAGGCCGGGTTACAGAAAATTTAGTCGATACGTCGAATCCCACGACCGCTGCAATCGAGTGTAGAGGCGCGCTTACGTACTGCGAACGATGGCACTCGTCAAAAATGAAAACCATGCGCTGTGGAACTTTCCGCTAATCATGTTCGCGCTTCCACCAATACTCAAGGCCAAATTGATTGGCTGATCCATTATAGGGCCTCGTTCCGCATCTCGGCTAGGTTGCCGCCCAGCGCCGCCTGACAATCCAGGCAAAGCCCCTCGCGGTGTGACTGAGCGCGCTCTTTTTTCGTCTTCTTCACAGCCTCCGACGCGCGTAAGATCTCTACGGCGATTTCAATCTTATTTGGCATAAATGATTCTTCTCCGCTCGCCCGGCGCCATCGCTGCTGCGAGCGATGGTGCTTGTTCCTCATGTTGAAAATAGCGGCCGACATTCACCGGTTATTATTCGCCGCTGGCGTTCCATCGAATTTAGGCGCAAAAAACATACGTTGAATCATTTGTTTTTCAGGCGGCAGTGACGCGATGCTCGCTTCGAATTCCTTCTCTTTCGCGTCCTTAACCGCCTGCTCCGCATCGCGTGCCGCCTTTGTCACACGCCGCCGCTCCGCCACTCTCGCTGCGCTGTGCTCGTCAGCCTTGCGCTTCACCGCCTGCTTGATAATCGCGCAAACTTCGTCAGGATGGCGCGCAATCGCTCCGGGCGATTGTTTTTCGATCTCTTTGATCGTCTCTTCGGCGATATTGCCAACAATGAACTGCTCCATTCCCTTCAAGCGGAAATCCCAGCTGTCTTCCATGATCAATTCCTTTCCGCGCCAGTCTGGCGCTCTCGGTTCACTTCGCGTCGTGAACCCACTTCGTTTTCCCGTTGATGACAACCGGTTTTACAGGAACCAGCTTGCCGTCGACGTACATCGCCTTCAGTGAAGTCTTCAACCAGCTTTGTAGATCAAAAAAAAAAAGTGGAACCTACGTCTTAAAACGGATCGTCACCGTTCTTTCGGTGACCACGGCAACAATCGCCCATCCTCGCTCCACACAGCTTTCGCGTCCTTGCTCCAGCAAGTCGCCAATGCGTATTCGCATCGGACAGGTACTGTAGAATTCAAGACCTTCGACATAGCACCACACACGATGTCCGAGATCCATTTCGCCTGCGCAGCGTGGTCGTCACCAGCAGGCAATTCAATGATGAACTCGTCGTGTACGAACGCCACGACGCGATAGCCTGCCGCGACAAGTGCGAACATCGCTTCCTTTCCGCCGTCTGCCGCGGTCCCTTGAAATGGCGAATTTCTAGTTTCCGTATACGAAGTCTGCGCCCGCACGCGGCCGGTCAGTGTTACCGCGTCGTCTAAGCACAGCCGCCCCAATTCCTCACTGCCGGTACGCGCGTTCAGCTTTGGTTTGAGTTCCTCGCGTTGGCAGCACGCTTCGAGGCAGCGCCAGACACGCTCGATCACGAAAGGTTTGTACAGATCGCCGTTGCGCCTGAACGGTTTACCGTTTAATACGTTTGAGATCACTCGTGGAACCCAACGGTCAATAAACTGGTTGGCTCCCATGCCCTGCCAAATCTCGCTCGCTTTACATCCCAGCCGACCAGCGAGCACGTCCATACTCCGATCGCGGAGATAGCTGCTAAGTTCGGGGTATACAACGAGGATTAGCTTCAATCGCCATTCTGTCGCCTCTGCTTCCGTCATCTCGACGCCGTAGTTGCTCAGTGCATAGCTTCGTAGGCTGCTCACGCCCAACCCGCCTGGGATTCCAAAGTTCAAAGCCTTGGCTTTCTGGCGAAGATCCTTGTATTTTTGGTAATCAGTCCGCTCCAAACGTTTGAATTCGTCCAGACTGATTCCCATGAGCAACGCGGCTGTGTATATATGGGGATCAATTCCCTCCGCAATAACGTCAGCAAGTTTTGACGATC
>JANXLS010000755.1 GCA_025355035.1 Planctomycetota bacterium
CTCGGTTCCTTTTCAAGAAGCTTTTCGTACAAAACGAGCGCTTCTTGAAATGCGTTCGCGTGAAATAACCGTGTCGCGCGCTGAGAACGCCGCCGCGCCGAATCGTCCGGCAATGTCGCGAGAAATTTCGCCTGCCGAAGCGAAAACTCCGCGAACTTCTTTTTGACGCTTTGATACAGTAAACTCGTTTGATTGTAGGACACCGCATTAATCCGTTTCTGAATAAAACGATAAGCGTCCAAATCGTCATCCGCAGCAACACCACACACAGCCTTAATCGCCGCTTCCTGCACACCAACCGGGTTGGGGTCTCCGTTTTGAGTCTTAGGTTGAGTATCCAAAAGTAAATACGGCATGACCGACGCATCGCCGATCCACTCCAATGCCGCACACGCCAGCATTCGGCATTCAGGCCGTTCGTGGCCTGCATAGCCGGCCAGAATTTCCGACGTGATCGGGTCCTTCAGCGCAATCAGTTCATAGACCGCGTTCTCGTGCGTTACGCTTCGATCCGATTTCGCAGCATCGTCCATAAGCCATTTCACGCGCGCGCGGATGTGATCGCCGCGTTCCGATTCCTGCTTCGCCAGCAAGGATTTCTTGCTCTCAAAATCCGAGTCACTCAACTTCGCGGTGTACGCCAGCAACAATTTTTCACGCGCCTGCCGAAAATTCCGCGCCCGCAAGGACGCATCGAAATTCAACAGCGCCGCATCCCGCAACCCCACGACCGCGGCTTTGTTCTCCGGCTGATCGACAAGCGCGTTTCGAAACCGGTCCTCCGCCTCCATCAGCGCATTGTCACTCTCTGCGTCGCGATTTTTTTCATACGCAGCCCGCGCGGTTTGCAGCGCCTTCGTTCCTGCCGCAACCGCACCGTCAGCGGCCTTATGCCGTTCTTCAATCCTAGCAAATTCCGCGCGTTGCACGAGATATTGACTATGCCAATAAAATCCCGCCACCACACTGGCCACCAAAACACTCCCAGCGACTCCGCTCGCAACCGCCGGTCGCCTTCTCGCCCATTTTATCGCCCGCTCCAGCGGCGAATGCGCCCGCGCCAAAATCGGCTCGTTATTCAACCAGCGTTCCAAATCACAGGACAATGCCTCAGCCGATGCGTAGCGTTGCTCCGGAGCTTTTTCCAAACACTTCATGCAGATCGTTTCAAGATCGCGATGGATCCCCGCCCGAAGCATCCGCGGTGTGATCGGTTCTTCCGTTTTGACTTTGCGGATAATCTCGTCCGGTTGGCTGTCATGGTACGGCGCGCGAAGCGTCAGGATTTCGTAAAAAATCGCCCCCAATCCGTACACATCCGCCGCCGTTGTCAACGTCGAATTCACTCCGCCCGCCTGCTCCGGCGACATGTAATTCGGAGTTCCCATCACTGCGCCTTCGTGCGTCAATCCGTCTTCGGTTCCAATGCGCTTGGCAATGCCGAAGTCCGTCACATAGGGTACACCCTTGTCGTCAATCAAAATATTCGCCGGCTTTAAATCACGGTGCAAAATCCCGCGCTGATGCGCGAAGTGTACCGCCCGGGCAATCGTCGCCATGATTTGAACGCCCTTGCGAGCATCCAAAACCAGTCGCCGCGATTCTTCTTTCAAGCTCCGGCCTTTCACCAATTTCATCGTGAAATACGGCACACCATCGATGCTGCCGCTGTCGTACACGGGAACGATATTCGGATGATCCAACGTCGCCGCGTGTTCCGCTTCCGCCTGAAACCGGCGAATCTGTTCCGGGCGAGCCAATCGCGTCTTGATCATCTTCATCGCAACCTGCCGGTTCAGGCTGACCTGCCGGGCAACGTACACAACGCCCATCCCGCCATGCGCAAGTTCCGAGAGAATTTCGTAATCGCCAAAACTCGGTTGGATCCCCGCGCTGATTTGCGTGGACCCGATCGACGCGACAGTCGACGCCGGAACTACCACCACCGACCCCACTTCCTCAACACACTCCGCACAAATCCCGTTGTGAGTCGGCGACTCCATTGGAGCGTTGCAGAGCGCACATGAAAAAGTGCTCGCCGGTGGGACAGTCATGGCTGGTCGCCTCCAAATTAGAATAGGATCAAAACGTCTATCGGAATAATACCATCCGTCAAAGTACAAAAGTTTTAACAGCCAATCAACATGTGTATCGGGTTTAATAATCAATCGATAACTTCGGCTTCACTCGCTTCAACGCCTCAATCCCCTCCTGCGTCATTTTCGATTCGCTCAATTTCAAATACAATCGATCCAGTTTCGGAAGATCAGCCAGCGCCGCGACTCCGTCATTCGTGATCTCCGTGCATTCAAGATTCAGTGTCTCGAGTGTCGTCCAATTCGCCATCGCGCGAACAACGCTGTCCGTCGTTTTCGAGTGATTAAGATTCAAATACGTCAGCGAATTATTCGCTTTGAGTTGCAGAATTCCCTTTTCCGAAATCGCTGTCCCACCCAACGAAATCCCTTTCAGCGTCGCGTTTCCCGCAAAGGCCTTCAATCCCGTATCCGTGATCGACGTATGATCCAGCCAAATCGACGAAAGTTCTTTCCGCGAATTCAATATCGGTAGCCCTGCATCCGTGATCTTCGTACCGCTGAGATCGACTATGCGCAGATGTTTCAAACTCATCAGCTTCAGCAGCCCCGCATCCGTAATCTGCGTGTATGAAAAATCCCAGTCATAAAGATTATTCATCGAACCGAGGGCCGCGACCCCATCCAACCCGCGATCATCAATCGGACATCCAGTCAGCTTCAGCGTGCTCAATCGATTCAACGACTTGAGTTGCGCCAGCCCGCTTCCGGTGATCAGCGTCCTCGAAAGATCCACTTCACCCAAATACTGAATCGCAGCCAAACCCGCCAGCCCCGCATCGTTCGCTTTCGAACCCGCAAGACTGATGTGCACATTCAGTTCATCCTCATCATCGCTCCCCATCGATTTCAAATTGGCCAGCCCCGACCCCGTCACCTCCGTATCGTCGAGAATTAACTCATGCAGAAACGTGAAGCCCACTAAGTGCTTTAATCCATCATCGGTCACGCGCGTTCCCGACAGATTCAGTTTGCGCGGGCCGTTCGCTTCAAGAAAAAACGGTCGCAGTAACGCCAGATCTGCGTCCGTGATCGGCTTGCCCGAAAAATCCGCATTGAAGAACCGCGGCACCAGTTCGTTCGTCGTGCTATAAAGGTAGTCGTTCTTGCCACCGAGTTTCACAACCTCTTCAATCGCCGCCGTCGCATTGCGCTGCAGATGTTTTCCGTTCAAAAAAACGAACCCGACCAGCAACACAGGAATTGCGATCATGACGAGTAGCAACTTTGGAAAAGGCTGTTTCGCTGTCTCTTTCGCTTTCTTCTTCTTGTCCCGCTTCGGCGGCTTCTGATCCAGTTGAACGGCCCCCTTGCTGCAAACGAATTCAACGTTCATAAAAGATGCGACCTCCGCCGCCATCTTCAGCATCGCATCCTGATCGCCGCAATCCAGAATGTTGTACCGAATCGCGTCGCCATTCTGTTCGAAGATCAAATTGATCTGAAACGAATTCCACGAATCCGTCTCTGCATCACAAGGAACAAACCCCCGACCCTTGCAAAATTGAATTCCTTCCAATGGACAATCCGCGGACGTGAACCCCGAATGCCCCAACCCATAAATCCGAACTTTCCCCGTTGATCGATCAAAGCGAACGCGCGTACCGAATAACTGCTGCGTAACCCAAGAAAAGGCCGGTAGTCCTACGACGAACGCAATCACAATCTTTATTCCATCGCTGACGGGGCCGATTTGATAATGGCAATAACCCCACGCCAAACCGGCCGCAACTAACGTGATCCATAGAAATAAATGAACGGGACTGATCACCAAAATGTTCGCCAGTGGATGCCTGATCCGATGCAGATTCACTTCCGGCATTCCGCGCGATGTAGCCGGTCCGTCGGGTATTTTAATTCGGGACGTCAACGAATTCGAATTCAAGCCCACGTGTATTCCTCAATTTGGAGTCACCGCATACTAAGCCGCGTATCATTCCCGATCAAGCCGGACCCCGTCTACCACGCTTTTGGCGCGTTCCCCCGCCCCAAAAATCCTGCCCCATCGCATCCTTCACGTATTCTCTCATTTTTTCATCTGACGATTCGCCCATCTGCTCTATCATCACGATCCGCTCCAACAACGCTGACGGGAAAAGTCTCGATGCCACAATCCGAAGCCCGACCGTGGATGAAACCGGTCCTCCTTGCCGCGGGTGCCTACAACATCGCGTGGGGTGCCTTCATGATTCTCTTCCCATTGCAAATTTTTCAATGGCTCGACATGAAAGAGCCGAACTACCCTGAACATTGGCAATGCATTGGCATGATAGTCGGCGTCTACGGATTGGGCTACGCCATCGCCGCCTACGATCCCCTGCGTCACTGGCCGGTAATCCTCGTCGGCTGGCTCGGAAAAGTTCTCGGCCCCATCGGCGCCATTCATGGCGCACTCACTGGCAAAATTCCGTGGCGCTTCGGCCTAATTAATCTCACCAACGACGTCATCTGGTGGATACCCTTCACCCTCATTCTTCTCGCAGCATGGCGTTATGAAAAACGCCTGAAAACCAAATCTGCCAGATAGCTTTTTTTCAAGGAAACCGTTCAATCATGCTCAACAAACCTGCTGCGCTTCTAGTCGCTTTAACACTCACGCTCGCCGCCCGCGCCGAAGAAGGTTTCTGGCCCTATAACAGGGTCCCGCGCGAGGCGATCGAAAAAAAGTACAACGTCAAACTCTCCGACGAATGGCTCAACAAAACCCGTCTCGCATCGCTCCGTTTTAACAACGGCGGCTCCGGCTCGTTCGTCTCCTCGAACGGCCTCGTCATGACCAACCACCACGTCGCCACCGAAATCATGCAGTCGCTCAGCACCCCCGAAAATGACATCGTCAAAAAAGGCTTCCAAGCCAAAACGCTCGCCGCTGAATTGAAAGCGCCAAACCTCGAACTGAATCAACTCATCTCCATTGAAGACGTGACCGCCCGCGTCAAAGCCGAGATCAAACCCGGCGCGACCTCCGCCGATGCCTCGCGAGCGCGCGGAGCTGTGATTGCTTCCATCGAAAAAGAATCGCTCGAAAAAACCGGCCTGCGCAGCGATGTCGTGACGCTCTTTCGCGGCGCGGAATTCCATCTCTACCGCTATCGAAAATTCACCGACGTCCGCCTCGTTTTCGCGCCCGAAGTCGCCATCGGCTTCTTCGGCGGAGACCCCGACAATTTCAACTTCCCGCGCTACGACCTCGACGTCGCTTTCTTCCGCGTCTATGAAAACGGCAAGCCCTTCGAAACACCCAATTGGTTCGCTTGGTCGAAGTCCGGCGCAAAAGAAGGCGACCTCACGATCGTCTCCGGCAACCCCGGCGGAACGCGCCGCCTGAACGCCGTCGCCGACCTCGAATTCTCCCGCGACTTCGCACTGCCCCTCGAATTAAAATGGATGCAGCGCAACGCCGACCTCCTCCACAAATACGCCGATCAAAGCCCCGAACAAGCGCGCAATTCGCAGGAAGATATTTTCGGTCTTGAGAACGCGTTGAAGGATTTAAACGGCCAGCTCGACGGCCTCAAAAATCCTGCCGTCATGGCCAAGAAACGCGAGATCGAAGCCGCGCTGATCAAGAGTGCCGATCCCGCGAAAACAAAAGACGTTGTCGAGGCCTACGCTCAGATTGCCAAAGCTCGCGAAGCTTTAAAAAGCTACTTCAAAGAAGTGAAACTCCTCGAAGACGGCAGTGGCTTCAACTCCGATCTCTTTGCCAACGCGCTGCGCCTCGTCCGCCTGTCGCACGAGCGCACGCTTCCCGACAGCAGACGCCTTGCCGAATTCACCGAAGCGCGCATGGAGCCGCTGATGGCGCAACTCTTTTCACCCGCGCCGATTTCGCTCCCGTTGGAAAAAATGAAACTCGCCCGCAGCCTCGAATTGATGGTCGAAGAATTAGGCCCGGATCACCCCGCCGTTCAACTCGCACTCAACGGCAAGAAGCCCGACGCCCGAGCCGCTGAACTGATTGACGGTTCAAAACTCATCGACGTTGAAGTCCGCAAGAAACTCGCCGACGGTGGAGCCCAAGCGATTCAATCCTGTGCTGATCCGTTGATCGCGCTCGCGCGCCAAATCGACCCGCTCGCCCGAGCGCTGCGCAAACGCTATCACGATGAATTGGAAAACATCGAAACGCAAGCCTACGATCTGATCGCCAGCGTTTGGAAAGAATCCGGCGGCGTCCAGCATTATCCCGACGGCACCTTTACTCCGCGTATCGCCTTCGGCACGATCAAGGGTTACGAAGAAAAAGGCAAGTGGCTCGAGCCGTTCACTATTTTGGGCGGTCTCTTCAATCGCTCGGCCCAACACGACAACAAAGATCCCTTCATGCTCCCAAAAAACTGGCTCGACAAAAAAGCCGCGCTCGATCTAAAAACCCCGTTCAATTTCGTCTCGACCAACGACATCATCGGCGGCAACTCGGGTTCCCCTGTCATCAACGCCAACGCTGAAATCGTCGGCCTGATCTTCGACGGCAACATCTACTCCCTGATCGGTGATTTCTATTACGACGAAACCACGAACCGCGCCGTCGCCGTCGATGCCCGCGCCATCATCGAGGCGTTGTCGAAAATCTATAATTCGGATTCGTTGGTCAAGGAATTGACTGGACGATAAACATCCCGCTTCCAATTCACGGCTCATTCTGTTAATATTCAGCAAATAGATTCTTTCTCTTTACCCAAAAGAAGAGGCGTACCCACATGTCCGGACAGTTAGCAGCCATCCGCACGCTTTACTCGTCTCTGGCCGAGCGCCACGCAGCGCTGCGCGCCCGTCTTGGACGCGATCTCACACAGGCCGAAAAAATTCTCTTCTCGCATCTCAGCGATCCCGCCAAACAAGAACTCAAGCGCGGCGAATCGTTCCTGATGCTGAACCCCGATCGTGTCGCATTGCAGGACGCCACCGCGCAG
>JANXLS010000768.1 GCA_025355035.1 Planctomycetota bacterium
CGCCAGCATCACCATGTGAGCCTGTTTGGGCAGGCGCGGTTCAGCTAACTCCAGCACAGCAGCGCGGACGGTCTTGAGTTGACCGAGGTCAGAGGAGATCGATAAATGTTTATGCGACACGCGTTTCGCCAGAATGATTGAATTTAATGACTCTTCGCCGATCTGAAAGCATAAACGATCGGGACTGCAAAATCAAATAAGGGGTTCAAAGTTCAAAGTTCAAAGTTGAATACTCATTTTGGCGGTTCTACTTCTTCCCCGTCTGAGGCAATTCCGCATACTTTGGAGCGGCCGTTTCCAGATTCGGAGTGAGATCCACCGCAACGCGCCCAACAGCCCATTGAATTCCGCCGTTCAACACGGCTTGAAACACGGGGTTCGTCCACGTTGCTTCCAAATGCCCCATCCCAACGACGAAGACGCGGCCTTTGCCGTACATCCGAGCCCACGCGGCGGGGTACGGAGGCCGCTGGTACAGGCCGTCTTTCATTCCAGCGGGGTCTTGTACCAACAGCACGTGGATATCGTTTGAAAAATTCTTGTTCGAATACCATTCTTCGTTGATCGCGAGGCCGTCTTTTAAATTCTCCATACCGGGGAATTTCAAATCGACGCAGATGTTCTTGCCCATTTGAATCTTGCCGTGCCCGATCCCGATTCCGCCCAACATCTCGTTGTACGGATCGATCTCATCGCCCTTGGTCGTATCGAACGTCTTCAATCCGTTGTGGATGCAAATGAAGGGCAGCCCGTTCTTCACCGCGGCAATAAACGCTGCTTTGCCTTCAGGCGTCATCGGCGGCGAACCGTCTTTTTGTTGAGCCTGGCACAAGTCGCCGGAGGTGTAGAACATCAGCGCGTCGTATTTAGCCAAATTCTCAGCGGTCATGGCGCCGCCGTCTTTGGTCGTCGTGATCGTGAAATTGCCCTTGATCCCCATTTCCGCCAGAATCTTTTCAGCGAAACTGGGTTTGCCGTCTTTCTGAGCGATCACGGTATGTTCAAACCGAGCCGACTTGGTGAAGAATAAAATCTTCGCCGGTTTGGCGTCTTCCGCGCAAACCAACGCCACGCAGATGAACAGCGAACAGACCATCGAACGAAGGACTAAACGGGGCATGCGGAATCTCCAAGAAAGGTGTCTCTTTTTGATGTACACTGAAAGTTCTTTAAAGCTGTAAAATCAATTGATTCGTTCATGCATCCGTCATCCGTTCGTTTTCACCGCACAAAAAACGGCGCCGCCGCCAACGCAATCCCGATCCCCAGCGACAGCCCGAACGATTCGATGAAATAGCCGTAGATCATCATCACGCCGCCGCTGAGCATAAACGCGAGTGTCTGCGTTTTTCGGCCGTACGTGAAGTACCCGAACCCGACAGTCGAGACCACCAGCGACACCCACAGCGTCCCGGATTCCATGTTCATGCCGACACTGTAGCGAACCTCTGCGCGCGTCGCCAGCACAACACGCACGGGGATTATTTTCAGCGCTTTTATTTTCAGAACGCGGCATCCGCGCATCCACCATGTAAAGCCTGTATTGACCTCTGGAATTTCGCCGACAACCGAGTACACTGCTGGAGCGTTTTTCAAATGGATGGAGACAAAGATGCGCCGCGCCGGGCAAGCGGGACGAGGAAGACGAGCGAAACGTATATTGGAGACTACGTTAAGCGAGTCTGACGAAGTACCGCGCAGCCCGCCGCAAGCAGATTTGTCTTCAGTCATTTGAAAACCGCTCTAGCGCTTTGAATCGCTTGTGGGCGCACGCATGCGCCTGTTCGGATCGTTAACTCTTTTTTCAGAAAGCTGGGACCCGGCTCGGCTGCACGTTCAGTCGCGGTCAGGCAGACACAATACCTATGGCAACAATGCTCAAGATCGAAGATGCGTACAAAAGTTACGGCTTGCAGGTGCTCTTGGAAGGAGCCGAAGCGGAATTTACAGACGATCACAAAGTCGGATTGATCGGACGAAACGGAGCCGGCAAATCGACGCTGATGCGCATTCTGCTCGGCGAAGAAGAACTCGACAAAGGCGTCGTCACCCGCCACCCGAAACTGCGCCTGGGCTACCTGCGCCAGCACGATCCGTTTCTCGAAGGCGAATCGGTCCTCGATTTCCTGATGCGCGATACCGAGCAGCCGGACTGGAAGTGCGGGCAGATGGCCGACCAATTCGAAATCAAAGGCGCGCGTCTCGAAGGCAAAGTCAAGATGCTCTCCGGCGGCTGGCAGACCCGCGTGAAACTCACCGCGTTGCTGCTGCACGAACCGAACCTGTTGCTGCTGGACGAGCCGACCAACTTCCTGGATTTGCGCACCCAGTTGCTGCTCGAAGATTTCCTGAAAGATTTCCGCAGCGGCGTCGTGGTCGTCTCCCATGATCGCACGTTCTTGAATGATGTCTGCGATCATACCGTCAGTCTGTCGCGCGGAAAACTGACGCTGTACCCCGGCAACGTCGACGCGTTCCTGAATTACGAACGCGACCAGCGCGAACACGCTGAACGCTCGAACGCGGCGATCATGGTCAAGCGCCAGCAGCTTGAAACGTTCATCGCCAAAAATCGAGTCGGAGCCAACACAGCCGCCCAGGCGCGTTCGAAATCCAAGCAACTCGACCGCTTGAACGAAGGCGTCAAGACGATCGATCGCGCGGAAAAAAATGTGCGGATGCGAGTGCCGCTGGTTGAATCCCGTTCCGGCCCGGCGTTGCGCTGCACCGACCTGAGCATCGGATACGGCGAAAAAGTGATCGCGTCGAACATCGCCGTCGAAATTTTGCACGGGACGCGCACCGCCGTCGTCGGCGACAACGGGCAGGGCAAAACGACGTTCCTGCGCACCGTCAGCGCCTCGCTGGAACCCCTGGCCGGCGGACTAAAATGGAGCTTCGGGTGCGACATCGGCACGTACGCTCAACACGTCTACACGACGCTGCCCCAGCATTACACCGTCCGCGAACACCTCAGTTCCGTCGCCACAAAAGAAGCGACGATGCAGACGGTGCTGGACATGGCCGGAAGCTTCCTGTTCCGTGGCGACGACGTGGACAAAGAAATCTCCGTCTTGAGCGGCGGTGAACGCGCGCGGTTGTGCATGGCCGGATTGTTGCTGGGCAAACACACCGTCCTGATCCTCGACGAACCCGGGAATCATTTGGACGTTGAAACCGTCGAAGCCTTGGCCGACGCGTTGACGCGCTATCAAGGCACCGTCATTTTCACCAGCCACGATCGCAGTTTCATGGAACGCATGGCGACCGCCGTCATCGAAGTGCGCGACGGCAACGTGACGAACTATCCCGGCGATTACGCGTCGTATCTGTACCGCGTGATGAAGGAAGTCGAAGAAGGCCATCGCGGCGACGGCTCAGCCAAAGCCGCGAAAGTCGCGGTCATCGAAGAAACCGAACAAGCGAAGGCTGAACGCAAAGCGCGCAACCGACGTCTGTTCGATCTGCGCACCCAATTGCAATCCGTCGAACGCCAGATGAACAAGTACACCGAAAAAAAGAAAACGCTGGAGGCCCAATTGGCCGCGTCCACCGACGCGAAAGAAAAAGCCAAAGCGCGCGAAGAACACATCGCGACGGTCAAAAAACTCGACGAAATCGAAGAGCGTTGGGTCGCGTTGCAGGATCAACAGGAGAAGGAAGTCGCTGCGGGAGCGGTTTAAAAACGAACCGTTCTTTTTCGTCGACCCAAAACTTGGCAATTGGATAACGGGAAAACACCCTCTTAGGGCCTGTAAAATAATAAACTGAAGAAGTCCGCCGCGTATTTCGGCCTGGGTCGAGGCGGACGCGAAGGAAGATATACGAGTGTATCTCTGACTGAGCGTTCAACGAAGAGCCAGGCCGAAAGACTCAAGCACTTCTTCAGTTTATTATTTTACAGGCCCTTA
>JANXLS010000774.1 GCA_025355035.1 Planctomycetota bacterium
TTTTAAAGTCGTACGTGCTGATAGTTCCCAAATTACTAACAGTCGAAGGAATCATATAGAGCGCGGCTTTGGCTGAAGTATCGTTTCCGATAAAATCCGTGTAGAGGGACAAATCATTAGTTCCCGCCGTCGTCGAGCAAGTCACGGTCGCGCCTGGAGCCTGCCAGCGCGGAGCATAGAGCATCGCCTTGCCTGACCACAAGCCATTTGCTTTCGCAATTTTAATCTGCGCTTTTGAAGGCGCTCCCACATCCGAAGAATCGCAGTCTGTTTTTGAAAAGAAAACATCCACGGTCCAATTATTAGCATCCGTGTAGTTCACCGTGACTTCAGCCCAAAGATTCTGTGGACTCTTTACATCCACCGAGTAATCCAATTTTAAAACGTAAGTATTTGTGGCCACCGAAAAATAAGCCTCAGAGGCGCCGCCGGTTCCCTTGCTTAAGATCGACCAGTTGGTCGCATTTGTTTTACTATAAACGATTTTTCCGTCAGAAGAAGTTCCCGAAGCTCCGTCTGATAAATCTCCGACCGAGCCCCCGATTGCCGTCGTCAGTGTGGCGGGCCTTACGTTTTGGTACGGGCTGTTCTGGGTATTTCTGCTTGGGATTCGATTCGTCTTTGAAAACACGGGGCCGTTGCTGGGCACGAATCTGGTTCATCTGGGGTTGAGCCTCTTCTTGATGGCGTTGACCGTCATGCTCATGTTCTCGAACATTTTGATTTCGTTTACGAATCTATTCAAATCGAACGAGACGTCATTTCTGTATTCGATGCCGGTTCGGCGCGAGACGATTTTTCTCTATAAGCTGTTTGAATCGCTGCTGTACTCGTCGTGGGCCGTGTTCGCGCTGGGATTGCCGTTGATGCTGGCGTTGGGGATTCAGACCAACGCGGCGTGGCCGTTTTATCCGCTGTGCGTCGCGATGGCGGTTCCATTTGTCGTGTTGCCGGCGGGGGTGGGGGCGTTGATCGGGTTGGTGCTGACGGCGTACATGCCGCGCCGAAAAGGATCGATTCTTGCGGTCATCGGAGTCGTGATGTTTATCGGCGCGGCGGCGCTGGTTTTTTCGTTGTATCACACAAACGCTGCGGGCGGCAGCAAGAGTTTGGATTTGATGCTGCATTCGGCGTTGGGAAAATTGAGTTTTGCGCGCAATTACATGACGCCGAATTATTGGATGGCTGAAGGGGTGCTGCGGGTGAGCGAAGGGCATCCTGACGCGCCGCGTATCAGCACGATGTTTTTCGCCGCGATCGGATCGAGCGCGCTGCTTTCGGTGGCGCTGGGGTGGTTTGCGTCGGGAACGCTTTATGCCGGCGCGTTTTCGGATTCGCATGGAATGGGCAACCGGACGCGCCGCGCGGAAAAGTCGGCGCTGGAGCGGATCTTTGGGCCGTTGGTTTCAGGCAATCCGCAGATGGCGGCGCTGATGATGAAAGACATCAAGACGTTCTTCCGCGATCCGGCGCAATGGGCTCAGGTGCTGATCTTTTTCGGGATTCTCCTTATTTATAATACGAACATCCAGAACCTGTCGTCATTCCCAGTCGATCAACCGATGTACAAAAATTTGACGTCGTTCTTGAATCTGGGCGCGGCGTCGATGACGTTGGCGACGATCTGCAGCCGCTTTGTGTTCCCGATGATTTCGCTCGAAGGCCAGCGGTTTTGGATTCTCGGACTGGCTCCGATCGCGCGAAAGCAGATCATGTGGTCGAAGTTTTATTTCGCGTTTGGCGGGGCGGCGCTGCTGAGTGTGCCACTGTCGATTCTGTCGAACATTGCGCAACAAAGCACGCCGATTGTCTTCGCGGTGCAGGTGTGGATCAGTTTGTTGATCGCGCTGGGATTAAGCGGCATGACTGTGGGAATGGGTGCGCTGTTTCCGGATTTCACTGAACGCAATCCGTCAAAGATCGTGTCGGGATTTGGCGGGACGCTGACGTTGATCATGTCGATCGGGCTCGTGGCGTCGAGTGTCGGTGGCGCGGGGTTGTTGTTTCATCGATTTACGGTCTTGCCGCAGATCGATTCGAACGCGTGGCGTCCAGTGAACGAATTATACTGGCTCTTCCCTTTTGTGGGTTTCGTCACCGCGTTGAATTTGGCGGCGGGATTGATTCCGATGAAGTTGGGGATACGGGCGTTGGAGCAGGTTGAATTTTAAAAAGCAGAGTCGAAATCCGCTGTTCTCCCCTCTCTCTCCAACAGGAGAGGGGAAACGGCAACTACGGTCATGCACCCGGAACGGGGCGCCGCGCTGCTTTTTGATTTGATTCGCACATCGGGTTGATAAATTATCGGCACTCACAACAACGGAGCATCACTCTGAATACGGATATGTGGACATTGAAATCGTTCTTGGACTCTCTGGCGGCGAAGCAACCGACGCCGGGCGGGGGGAGCGCCAGTGCGCTGGGCGGCGCGATGGGTGCGGCGCTGGGCAGCATGGCGGCGAATTACACGTTCGGTAACGAGAAATATAAGGAGCTTGATGCGGGGGCGCGCGATGCGTTCGCGAAACTTGAAGCGTTGCGCGGGGAGTTTCTGCAACTGATGCAGGCGGATATTTCGGCGTACGAAAACTATCGCGCGGCGGTTGCGATGCCAAAGGAGACGCCGGTTGAAAAGGCGGCTCGAAAACTGTCGATGGCGGCGACGCTGGACCATTCCAGCCGGGTGCCGGAATTGATTTTGAGCGCGGCACATTCGGGGCTGGAGACGGTGCTGGCGATGACCGCGGCGACGAATCCGAATCTGGCGGGAGATGTGGCGTCGGCTGCGTATTTTATCGAGGCGTGTGCGCGGGGGGCGTCGATCCAGGTGCTCTCGAATTGCGCGGCGAACGATTGGGCGCGGTGCAAAGCGGCGGCGGATACAGTGCAGAAATGCCAGGCGTTGCGCGAACAGATTCATGCGGCGGTCGTCGCGATGATTTGCCCGAATCCGACGGCGTGAATGGTCGTTGACAATATAGTCGGCGACACGCTATTGTTGAGAGAGGACGAATGCGTTGTTGGAGCCCAATCCACAACAGCAAAACGTCTCATCAAACGTGGAGTGTTGAAGTATGGAATCGTGGTTTTCGATGTCGCCGTATACTCGTCCGCTGCTAGGGTTGCTGGCAATTGTCTTCGTGTTTTTGTTGATCCGATTCATGATCAAACAGGTTTTTGCGATGGCGAAATTCGTGCTTTTTCTCGCGCTGGTCGCGATCGCGTTATTCTTTTATTACGATTACAAAGGATATTTCGGACCGGTCAAAGCTGCGGGTGCGAGTGCGGCGGGAGCGGATTTCAGCGTTGAATCGGAAGCGGAACAGACGACGCAGCGGCAATTGTTGGCTCAGATCGTCGATACGGAAGCGAAGGACGAATTCGCTGAGCGCGCAATTCTGGAGGGCCGGGCGTACAAGTACCTGTTGAACAAAGTGTCTAAGACGACGCGCGAGAAGCTGGTCAACGAAGTGAACGATCGAACGACGTTTGAGAATTTGACGGACGAAGGGGATTTTCATCGCGGCGAACCGTACGCGCCGGGGCGGGGCGTGATCGTTGAGGTGTCGAACGCGGAGCTCGGACCGGAGTACGGCTTGCCGGGATGGACGGTGCTGCCGGCGATTTTTGTCAACACGGCGCATGAGATTTACGCGCTGCGGATGCTGTGTCCGCCGGGATCGAAGGTGTTTGAGAAACTCGATAAAGGGATCAAGGAAGACAAGCTGCCGGTTGTGAACATGGCGGGATTGTTCTTTAAGAATTATGCGCGCCAACCGGGGGATCTGAAAGAGCAGCCGTGGGTGAAGCCGCTGATGGTCTGTCCGGAGATTGAATTCGTCACGAGCGAAGAGCCGCGCGAAGTGATGAAAGAATTGCAGGACACGGGTTATTCGCGGATGCTGCCGACGAAGCGCGTTGACGGATTGCCGACGGAGCAGCGCTTGGTGTTGGATGTGTCGTACGAGCAAGTGGGCATAAAACTGCGTGCGTTCGGTGCGAACGCCGCGGATGTGGTGAATGCAACCGGGAGCATCAATGCGTTCATGGCGGATGCGGTGGCGAAACTAAAGCAAAGGCTGCCAGGGGATCAAGCGGCGCATCCGGCGGCGGTGATTGTGTTGAAATCCGGATTGGCGACGGACCCGCGTTTGAAGCCGGTGACGGATGCGCTGAAGGCGGCGGGCGTGACACGGGTGTGTGTGAAATTAGATGCAGTGAAATCAAACGCGACGAACCTGGGAAAGTGAATTATGGCGGATATCAAAGCAGCCGGTGCGATTATGTACATGATCGAAGACGGCGTGCCGAAATATTTGATCCTGCGGTCGGCGCATCACGGCGAATGGGGTCCGCCGAAGGGGCATGCTGACGAGGGCGAAGCGGAACTCGAAACGGCGATGCGTGAGATTTTTGAGGAGACGGGCTTCAGCCGCTCAACGTTCATTCCCGGCTTCCGCGAGGTGTTGGAGTACAAAGTCGATAAGAAGAAAAAGCGGCTGAAAAAGGAAGTCATTTTCTTTTTGGCAGAAATGCCGAATGACGAAGTCGCGATTTCCGACGAGCACACGGAAGCGCATCTGGCGACGATGGCTGAAATCGAGATCATGCTGTCGCACGACGATCTGAAAAAAATCATTCGCCTTGCTGACGGGTTTCTGCGCGCTCAGAAGCTGGTTTGATTATCGCGCGGAAACACCACGAGCTTATCACGCAAGCGAAACGAGCTACGGCATGAGCGAATTGAGTCTGGTCGAAAAATTCAAGGCAGGTGCGCCGGGGCATCCGTTCATCACGGTCGGACCGGGGTCGGATTGTGCGGTTTTGAATTGGCCGGGCAATGTCGATCAACTTTTTAAAATAGATCAAGTGATAGAAGGCACTCATTTTGTTTTGAGCGGGCCTGAAGCGGCTACGCCATTTCAAATCGGCTGGAAAGCGATGGCGAAGACGTGCTCGGATATTGCTGCCGGCGGCGGGTGGCCGGTGGCGGCGATGGTGGCGATGAATCTGAAGAAGGGGACGCCGGAAGCGGTTACGATGGGCATTTATGATGGGCTGATCGCGTGTTGCAAGAAGTTCAACATCGGCCTGGCGGGTGGGGATTTTAGTTCGTCGGAGAACGGAATCAGCGTTGTGGTGTCGCTCGTTGGGACGTGTCCCAAAAATCGGGCTTGGACGCGAAAGGGCGCGAAGCCGGGCAATGCACTTTTCGTGACCGGATCGCTGGGAGGGTCTCGAGCCGGGAAACATTTGGATTTCACGCCGCGCTTGGTGGAAGCGGAACGCATTCGCGAGATCATTCCGAACGGGGTTCGCGCCTGTATTGACATCACCGATGGATTGAGCCGGGATGTGAAACATCTGTGCACGGAGAGTTCGTGCGGCGCGCTAGTGTATGAAAACAGTATTCCGATTTCGAAATCGCTGCGCGACCTGCCGCGTTCGGCGGCGTTGACTCATGCTTTGAACGATGGGGAGGATTTCGAGTTGCTGCTGGCGGTCGATTACGATTCCGGGAACGAACTTTTGGAGAAATGGGAGAACGGCAGGACGTTGACTTTTTTGGGAGAACTGCGCGAACAGGATCGCGGGATTTCGATTCGCGGCGAGGATGGCGTTGAGCGGCCGTTGCTGGACGGCGGGTACGAACATGTCGTCTGAACGGAGCGAAATTGAAACGCGTTCGGCGTGTGAAACGGAAGCACTCGGCGAAGCGCTCGCGCGGACGCTGGTGGCTCCGGCGATAGTCTTGTTGTCGGGCGACTTGGGCGCGGGGAAGACGGCGTTTGTGCGTGGAATAGTGCGCGGGTTGGACGCTCCGGACGATGTTCGCGTGACGAGTCCGACTTACATCTTACTGCACAGCTATCGCGGCGGACGTGCGACGCTGCATCACATTGATGCGTACCGCTTGCGCGGCGGCGGGGATGAGTTTGAAGCCAGCGGGTTGATGGACTGTTTCGACGATCCGAACGGAATCGTGTGCATCGAATGGCCGGAGAAGCTTGCGGACATGAAGTGGCCGCGCGAGTGTGTGCGAGTGGAAATTGAGCATTGCGAACCGACGGTGCGGCGGCTTGTGGTTTCGCTCAGTTAAAATAATCGGGAAGCGACTTATGCCGGACGCTCCGTTCCATCCCAGCCTCGTCCCGCCTCGCCCGCCACGTCCGCCGGTGAAGCGCGTCGCTCCGATCGGGTGTCTCTATTATATCTGGGCCGCGCTGGGGTCGATTCTGATCGCCGTGACGCTCCCGGTCCTTTTGGTTGCCTTGCGCGTTTGCATTCATCCGCAACGCAGCGGG
>JANXLS010000790.1 GCA_025355035.1 Planctomycetota bacterium
GAAGGAGTAGGAAATGATGCGCTAGAGATCGTTCCTAAAAAGAGGTCAAAAACCGTTCCTAATCCGTTCCTAGCCCCGATCCTAAGAACCAGTTCTCCCTATCCGGCCAGGTAGCCCAACGGCAGAGGCAGGGGACTTAAAATCCCCCGAGTGCGGGTTCGATTCCCGTCCTGGCTATACGACTTAAAGTATTTAATATAAACGATTTGTATGAAAATTTTGACGCTTGTAAATCCGAGCGTTCTTCAAATTTGACCTCAAAAACGTTCTTCAAACGTTCTTCAAATCGGCTATAATGCACTCCGAATCGAGACTTTAATTTGGAGGTTTTAGATGAGCGCCGCATTTCCGAAGCAGAATCTTTTGCCCTTTCGAACAAAAAACCGTCCGGTGTTCTGTCTCAATTTTTACGACCTGCTGGGCAAGCGTCAGAACAAGTCCCTGGGCACGCGTGATCAAACCGAAGCCAAAACGATCGCACTTGAACTCGAAACGATTTTAAACGATCCGGTCCTGCGGACCTCGAAGAACGGCGACCCAAGTCTCGAACCATTCCACCCGACCGCACAGCGCCTGCTGCTCGGGGAAAAATATGTACGAAAGAAATCCACGATCCGGCCGCCGCTCAAAACAGTGGTCGAAGCCCGGCTTGATTTCATGCACGCCCGAAGAGAGATTGCTCAGGGCAAACCAATCAGCGAAATAAAAACACCCCCGCCAAATGAAATTGAAGTGCCCGAACTGACGGACGCAATCAGTCGTATTGCCATTTTGGAGAAGGCATTGAAGGCCTCGGAAGCAAAGGCCGAAAGCTCCGAAAAAGAACGCCTCGAATATCGGCAGCGCTTGAATCTTCATTGCAAAGTAACGTTGCGCGAGGCTCTGGAATCGTTTGAGGCGCACTACAGGAACGGACACACGCTCCATACGGTGCGGCAGGTGTTGCGCGTCAATCGAAGCTGTGCCGCGAAGATCGGCGTCGAAAAACTTCTCGGCGAGGTGACCGGTGCGGAAATTTC
>JANXLS010000804.1 GCA_025355035.1 Planctomycetota bacterium
AGAAGGTGTCCGCGAATTCGATTGCGCCGATGCCTTCGTCGATCTGCTTGAACAGCGCTTCGTGCCGCTTGTTGTACGGTCGTATGCGCTGATCCACGCCATTGACTAAGATCAGGTCGAACGCGAAGTAACGGTCGCCCACTGCCTCACCGTCGAGGATGCACGGCGAGCCGATTGCAGCGGCACTTTTGACGATTGATTCCGGGAGGCCGATGTCAGGCCCTTCCGGTTGATACCGACGATCTTCTCACCGACCTGGATGATGACGCGCTTGCCGTCGTGCTTCTGTTGCATCCAGTGCGCGGGATCGGCAATCAGCTTTTCGAGCTGGGTTTCATCGACGGGATTCAGCAACTGCGGCAGAATCCCGGTGCTGCGCTCGGCGTCGTTGGTACCGGAGTAGGGAGTACCGTTCGCGCCCGGCGTGTAGCCCTTCTGAGTCTTTTCTCGCACGAGCTTTTCGTAGATTTTCTTGGCTTCATCGAGCGAGACCGGCACATGGGTTTTCGTGCCGGTCTGCATGGTCGATCCGCGCCGCCCGTAGGCGAAGTTGACCACGTAGCCGCCAGGACGTTCATCGACGGTCGCATGATAAACTTTGTCCGAGGAACCTTCGCGGAAGTACAGCGTGACTTTTTCGGTGTTCACGTTCTCTCCTTTTTTATGTATTGGTTGAGTTGCCCGCCGGATGGGTTTTCACAGCAGCGAGTGTTGCTTGGCTCTCGAAGGCTTCAGCCGGTCGTCACCGGTTTTGCAGAGCTGTGAAAAGCCATCAGGCGGGTCTTGATTTCGATTTGGTATTCACCGACCAAGGCAGCGGTTCTTGTATGGACACTGCGCACAGGCCCACGATTCGCGTTTCACGAACAGCCCGGTCTGAATCGCCGACCAGGTTTCCGTGAGCGTCTGCTTCAGCCGCACCACGTCATCCTGCGACGCTTGCGGCTGGAGCACCTGCACGACCGGTTTCTTCGCCTTCGTGACCACGACAAACTTCGTGACGATCCGCGTTGCGCCGAGTTCGCGCATGAGCGGAAGCAGACCCGTTGCGTAGAGCACCAACTGCGGGATGGCTTCGGCGACCTTCGTTTCATTCCAGCGGCTGCGGGAGCTTTTCAAATCGGAGACGACGAGGTTTTTCCCTTGAAGCTCCAGCAGGTCGATCCGGGATTCGATAGGCGGCACGTCCGCCAACAGGCGGAAGCGATTGGAGTGTTCGATGCTGATGATTTGCGCCGTGTCAGGCAACGTCGTTTCGAGCGCCGCGTATTCGGAGTAAACGGCCAGCATTCGCTGTGCGAGTTCATGCAGCGACATTGCGTCTTCTTCTTTGCAGAATTGAACATCAGCGCCGAGCGTTTCGTTCGACCACGCGGTGTCGAACGCGTTCAACGTTTCTTCCACCGGCGGAACATCCAGCCCTTCTCCTCCGCACTGGTGACTTGCTTGACCATTTCGCGTGCGAAGTCATTCGTGGTGGCCTCCGACAGCTCTGGCTCGATCACTGGTTCATGTTGAGCCGCAGGGACGACCGGCTCCAAAGTCGGGAGTTCCAGTGCGGCAACAGGTTCTTTCACGCCGCCGATATTTGCGAGTTTGGCAGCAGTCTTCTTCTTTTTCTCCTTTTTCTTCCCGATGTTGTTCACCTTTATCGTGTAGGTCTTGCCGTTGCGCGTGGCCTTGCGCTCCGTGACCTGCGGCGTCACGGTCGTCGGGAACAGCGCATCCCGGATTTTTTTGACGGTAGCTGGGCAAAGTCCGGTTCTCCGGACAATTTCGTTGTCACCCCACTGACCCCACTCGGAGTCGCGCAGCAGGATTGTCGCGGCGTTTCGTCTGTCGGCCATTGTGAGCGCGGCACCGTGATGAGCATTGTCCTCAATTGAAAACAACATCGCTTCACGTTCGGAACCTTTGCGAACTTCAGCGGGAAAAGTCGTGAACTTCGCGTCGAGAGCTGCGTTCAACCGATGTGCGCCGCTGGCAAGGTGGTAATTCGTTCCGTCAAAAAACAAGACCACGGCGGCGAACTCTACGCCGTCACGCATGCGTTTTGAGTATTCTTTGATCTTCATTT
>JANXLS010000855.1 GCA_025355035.1 Planctomycetota bacterium
GACCGGACGCGCACAACGCCGGGCGCGCCGTTCAATGCCGTTTCAATGTGGAACGTGACCTGTGTCTCGACTTCTTCGGGAGCCAGTCCCGGCGCTTCGGTCATCACGGTGACGGTCGGTCGATTTAAATCCGGGAACACATCCACCGGCAGGCGTGACGCAGTGAACAGGCCGTAGCCTGAAATCAAGATTGCCGCCGCCAGTACCAGCAACCGGTTGTGCAACGCAAATTTGATAATCGCATTCAACATTCAAAAGAGTCCTATTAACCGTCCCCGGAAGCAAAGCGGCCGCTTCCGGGGACAGCCGGGGGTTACTTTGCAAATTTCTTCAAGGTCGCGATCAGGGGGAGCATTTCGTCGTACACTTTTTGGGATTCCACCTTCTTGCCAGCGTCGCCCGCTTCGTCCAGAGGTTCGTACTTGGCGGCGAGCGCTTTGGACGTCAGATTGATTTCCTTGATGTCCGTTTGCGCTACGCCGGAGTCTTCTTTCGACGCCAGTTTGGCGAGCATCAGCGCAAGCGTCTTGACTTCTTCGCCATGCTTGTGAAGGGTGTCGAGCTTGCCGTCCTTGATCGCCATTTGGATCGCCTCAGTGTGGTGCTCGATGGCCGCCACGGCGTCCGCGTAGTTCTCCGGCATCTTCATCGAGCCGTCTTTTTTATGGAACTTGTCCTCTTCCGCCCCGGCTGAGCGCGCCCAACTGAATGCCAGCGCCACAACCAAGACTGCTCCAAACACTTTCATCATGGGTTTCATGATTTGTTCCTTTCACTTTGCACTTGCTCGCCAGGACGATCTGGATTTCCGCACGGCGGGCGTTTGCGAAAATCAAAAACTGAACTGTTTCGCCTATCACGGCTTTTTCACTTCGGGCTTGGGCGCGTCTTTACCGGCTGCCGGTGCTTTGGTTGCCGCCTTCGGGCGCAGTTGAGTAAGCGAGTACGCGCCCTGTGTCACGATGCGGTCGCCAGGAAAAATCCCGTCCTTGATTTCAACGAAAAGATCGTTCGATAAGCCAGGTTCGATGTCATGCTTCTGGTATTTGGCGGGAGTGGCCTTTTTGGGGTCTTCACTTTCGATTTCTAGGAACACGAAATGCAGCGGCCCGTTGACGATCTCCGCCGATTTCGGTACGACCAGTGCGCTCTTCTTTTCGTTCAATACGATGCTGAGATTGACCCACATCTCGCCGCGCAATGCGCCGCCAGGATTCTTAACTTCGATGATCAGATGCGCGGTTCGCTTCACCGGCTCAAGTTCAGGTGCGATGAATTTGATCGTGCCTTCGAGCACCGATGTTGGCGATGAAATGGGCCGAACCCGGACCTTGTTGACGGTGCGGGCTTCCACGCGCGGAATCAGGGACTCCGGCAACTCGCCTTCAACCTGAACGACGGAGAAATCCGCCACACTGACAATGGGCTGTCCCGGCTGAACCCAACTGCCGGCCATCGCCTCGCGCTTGATAACGACGCCATCGGACTCGGCTTTGAGCGTCAAGCTGCCGCCGATCTGCGATTCCGGTTTTGCGTCCGGCTCGATGTTGTAAATGGCCAACATCGCCGCGCGTGAAATCTGCAAAGCATCGGCCTGCTTGCGCAGGTTTGCCGCTTCTTTGCGCGTGATGTCAATCTCAATGAGCTTAACTTTCAATTCACCATCGAGTTTTAAAGACTCGGCTCGGCGGGATTCCACGTCGCGTTTGGATACGCCCTCGCCGGCGATCGAAACGGCTCGCTGGTAATCTTGCTTCGCTATCTCAGCTTGGCTGCGGAGCGCTTCGATTTCGGCCTCCAATTTTGAAACGTCGCCCAAGCGCCGCTCCACATCCAGATTCAGTTTTTGATACTCGACTTCCAGTTTGCGAACGTCGTAAAGATTGCGTGCCAACTCCGGGCTGTCGATCAAGGCGATGACATCGCCCTTTTTCACCGCGCTGCCCACCTGCACGCGAAGTTCGATTAACTTCCCCGCCACGCGCGAAACGATGGCGCGGTTCCGATCCGGGTCCGGTCTCACCACACCGGACACCTCGAGGACTTCTTCGAGCGGCTTGGTGCCGACTTCCTCCACCTTCAACCCGATATGCTTGGCCGTTTCCGGGGAAACTATGCGCGGCGCGTCGATGTCATATTCACCGACCTCCTCGTTACCGTGCCCGGCGTGGGCGGATGCGATCTGGCGATGTACGACAAACACAATCGCACCGAGCGCGAGCGTGACGACGAAAGCGCAAACACGCGGCTTCTGAATCAGCGTTGAACGCGACATGGAATGGCTCCGGCTATGCGCGTGCGTACGCTTCCATTGGCGGATGCGGTATCACGAGCGGTAAATAATTTTGGTCTGGGATGCTGCAACGAAACGACGCAACGCACACGTTACGCGGCTGCGCAACGGCGTGCATTCGCTAGGAAGGCGACTTCAAATGAGCAGATTGGTGCTAAGGTAAGCTAGACAAGTCGGCGGTGCGGACGAACGTCCGTCGATTCGGTTTGCGACGGTTTCGTAATGACGGGTTTCCAACGCCACGTTGATAGGAACAACAATACAATCTATTACCGGAATATCGACTATCGAAGCAACTGGGGCTTCCTTCACCTTGTCGTTTTGATCGCAGCAGCAGCTGTGATTCGACACAATTTTCACTGCATTGTCTTTTGGATTTTTATCGATTCGGCGACAACACGACGCAACACCACCGGTCCCACCGCAAAGCGCAGATGTGAGGCGCGACATGGCGCAGCAGCACGGCATCAAGCTGAGCATGATGGCCATGAACGCGGCGCAGTAGCCAAAAGTGTTGAGATGCTTTTTCACTCGTTCTCCGTTTATCGGCATCTGGACGTTTGTCAAGAACGCTTTCTTCAAATATTTTCGATTTCTAAAATCAACCACTCCCGGCACGACGAAATGGACGACGACGAACACGCTATCGCCCATGCAGCAATCTTGCCCGATTACGTCAATATCGGCGAGTGTCCCTCGCTCGGACAGATCGTCGCGTTCGGCGCAGCGGGCGGAATGGTACGGCCTCGGTGACGGTGATGTCGCTGGCGCTGTCAGTGGGCCACAACGGGATGGATTTGCTAAC
>JANXLS010000916.1 GCA_025355035.1 Planctomycetota bacterium
AGGCCCGAAGAGCAAGCCCGGCGATGCCGCTCCGGAAAAGAAGTAAAACAGTTTCTTTTCGCCGGGTTTCACTGTATACGGTTATGTTTTGAAGTGCTGTAGGAAAATCAGGCGGAGCGCCGCTCCGCCACTTGCTGTACTGCTTTGAACGGAGCGGCGCTCCGTTCTACTTACTTTTGAGGATCAGGCATGTTCTCGGCATTCGCCAACATCGCCAAAATTCCAGATCTTCGCAAGAAGACCCTGATCACGCTGGGACTGTTGGTCCTGTGCCGCGTGGGTGTCTTTGTTCCGCTTCCGGGCGTGAACTTGGCAGCCGTCGTCGGTTCGTTGGGCGAGAAAAAAGGGTCGGGCTTTGCGGAGTTTCTGGGCGTTTTGGACATGTTCTCCGGCGGCGGTTTGAAAAAGATGTCTATTTTTGCATTGGGCATTATGCCCTACATCTCCGCCTCCATTATTTTTCAACTCTTGAGCGCCATCATTCCTGCGTTGCAAAAAGTCGCCAAGGAAGGTGAGAGCGGCCGACGCAAGATTACGCAATGGACGCGCTATGCGGGCGTCGTTTTGTGTATTATTCAAGGCGTGATCATTTGTATGAATTTGAACGGCAGCAAATTCAACGGTCAGCCGGCTGTGGTGAACGAAGGGTTTTGGTTCATCTTCAGTTCGTCTGTGATTCTGACGACAGGCACGTGTTTCCTGATGTGGTTGGGCGACCAGATCGATGAATTCGGTTTGGGGAACGGGGTGTCATTGATCATCATGATGGGCATTCTGTCGCGTTTGCCTGCTGCTTTGACGAACATTGTTCAGCGCTTTGACACGTCTTTGGATGCGGCAGATACATCGAAAATCGGACCGAGCCACATCTTCATTCTCATGTCGTTGTTCCTTTTAATGGTGATGGCGGTCGTCTTCGTGACGCAGGCTGAACGCCGCATTCCGATGCAGACACCGAAGCGTTCGCGCATCGGGTTCAAGCAGCAGCACTTCCTGCCGTTGAAGTTGAACGCGTCGGGCGTGATTGCGATCATCTTCGCCAATTCCTTAATTGTGTTGCCGAGCTTGCTGGCGGGTGTAAATGTGACATGGATCCGAGAGTTTGCTGGATTCTTCGCTCCTGGATCGTTTATGTACGTGACGTTGGAAATTGCGTTAATCATCTTCTTCTCGTACTTCTACACGGCGGTGCTTTTTGATCCGAAGGAACACGCTGAGAATTTCAAGCAGTACGGCATGTTTATTCCGGGGATTCGGCCGGGCAACGACACGCGCGATTATCTTGAATCGGTGATGAACCGAATCACGTTGGCGGGCGCTGTGTTCATCGCTATTATAGCGATGGTTCCGCAGGTGATTCAGAACACGATGAAGGTGAGTAATCAGATTTCAGACTTCTTCGGCGGCACGGGGTTGTTGATCGTGGTCGGGGTGGCGCTGGATCTGGTGAACCGAATCGAATCACATTTGCTGATGGAGCGCTACGAAGGATTCATGAAGGGTGGCGGAAAAATTAAAGGACGAAGGTAAAAAGTTCTGAATGCCGAGTGCCGAGTGTTGAGAAACAACACGGCACTTCGGCGCGATGGACTCGGCACTGAGCACTTGGCACTCGGCACTTAGGAATTGGTCCATGTCTGACAAACGGTACGTGCTTTTAGGGCCGCCCGGTGCAGGCAAGGGAACGCAGGCGGAAAAGTTGTGCGGCGAGTTGAAGATACCGCATCTTGCGACGGGCGATTTGTTGCGGGCTGCGGTGGCGAACCAGACTCCGGTGGGGCTTGAAGTGAAGCCGTTCATGGAGTCGGGTCGGTTAGTGCCGGATGAAGTGGTGATCAACGTACTGATGGAAGCGATTGAAACGGCGAAGAAGAAGAAGCTGAGCGGGTATGTTTTGGACGGGTTTCCGCGGACGTTTCGGCAGGCTGAAGCGCTTGAAAAGGTGTTGAAGAAGCGCAAAGAAAAGATTGATCTGGTGATTTTGATCGACACGCCGGACGAAGTGATTCAAGAGCGGTTGAGTACGCGTCGAAGCTGTCCAGACCCGTTGTGCGGTGCGGTCTACAATATAAAGAGCAAGCCGCCGAAGAAGGCAAATGTCTGCGACTTGTGCGGCAAGCAGTTGGTGATCCGAAGCGATGACCAACCGGAAACGATTCGTGTGCGGCAGAAGCAGTATTGGCACGACACGGCTCCGCTGGTGGATTTTTACGAACGGCGCGGAAATTTGTGCCACGTGCCGGGCGATGGATCGTTGGAAGAAGTTGCGGAACTGATCTTGCAGGCGGCGCAGACGGGAATCCGTCGGAAAGCGCCTCGAAAATAAAAGTTCAAAGTTCAAAGTTCAAAGTTCAAAGTTTAGTGCGTTTGACTGGACCTGCGGCGCGTGAACTTTGAAGTATGAAGATTGAATTTTGAACGGAGTATTGAGTGGCCCAGAACCTGTATTCAGAGCGCCAGATCGCGATGATTCGCGAATCGGGAAAGATAGTTGCTCAGTGCCTGGAAGCGTGCCGGAAGTTGGCGGTGCCGGGATCTTCGACGCGGAAGATGGATCAGGCGGTAGGCGAGATTATCGCGAAGTACGGAGCGAAGTCGCCGTTCTTGGGCTACGCGTTTCCGGGGAAGAAGCCGTTTCCGGCGAATGTGTGCGCGTCGGTGAATTCATGTGTGGTACACGGCGTACCGGATGACACGCTGTTGATCGATGGCGATTTGGTCTCGATCGATGTGGGCGTGACGTTGAACGGATATATTGGCGATTCGGCTTGGACGTTTCCGGTTGGGGAACCGGATCCGGCTGCGAAGCGATTGCTTGCAGCAGGCGAAGAATCGTTGTGGGCGGGAATTGAAGCGGCGAAGCCGCGGGGCAAGATCAACGACATCGCTCGCGCGGTGCAGAGTTTGGTCGAAGGCCGCGGGTATTCAGTCGTTCGCGAGTTCGTGGGGCATGGGGTGGGGCAGTCGTTGCACGAGGAACCGCAGGTTCCGAATTACGTCGATCCCGAAGCGAGTGTGTTGTCCCTGAACAAGCCCTTGAAGCCGGGCATGGTGATTGCCATTGAACCGATGGTGAATGAAGGATTGGCGGCAGTGAAATCGGATGAGGGTGTCTGGCCGGTGTTGACAAAAGACGGCAGTCGCTCAGTTCATTTCGAGCACACGGTCGCGATATTGAACGACCGGATTGAAATTTTGACGTTGCCGTGATCTACGGACGACACATTGTGCATGTTATGGAACGAAAATGTTGAAACGGACGCGTTCCTAGAGGATTGGAACGGAGATGTGAGGAAGTTGGACCGAAATTAACGACATGATGTGCAGTTTGTGGAACGAGAAAACGGTGAAAGTGGAACAATTCGCACGAAATTATCGAATTGTTTTAATTTAAGGCAGAAATTTTGCGGTATGTAGTTGACACAGAGCGAGTGCAGCGGTAGAATATTCGGCTTCGATTGAGCGCGATTCGTTTTGAAGACGATGCGTTTCGGTGTGTTATTGAACAATTTTCAGACTGCAAGACATGGCCAAAGAAGACGCAATACGAGTCGATGCGATAGTAAAGGAAGCGTTGCCGAACACTCAGTTCAAGGTTGAGCTGCCGAATGGGCACGTGATTCTGGCGCATGTTTCCGGCAAGATGAGGATGAACTTCATCAAGATTTTGCCGGGAGACAAAGTGACGGTTGAAATGTCGCCTTATGATTTGACAAAGGGGCGGATTGTTTTCCGAGGATAAGCGTGTCGGGCGCGGCTGTGGCTGAGTCCGGTTTTAGAAACGAAACGTAGGAATTGAACAAGCGGAGTTGAGCTATGAAAGTCAGACCGTCCGTGAAGCGCAGATGTGAGAACTGTAAAATTGTTCGCCGCAAGGGTCAGCTGCGGGTTATTTGTACCGATCCGCGCCACAAAATGCGACAGGGTTAATGTGAAGCAGGCGTTTCGCCTGTCCGAAACGAGGCCGGAGTGCCGGCCTTAAGCAGAGATTAAAGACGACGAATCGAAGCGGAAGTAAAAATTCCGCGTTACGTACGAACGAAAGGTAGAAACAGGTTATGCCTCGAATCATGGGCGTGGACATTCCAACCGAAAAGCGCATCGATATTTCGTTGCAATATCTTTACGGGATTGGCGAGTACCGTGCGAAGCAGATATTGGCTGAAACGAACATCAAGTCGGAAACGCGCGCTCGCGATCTGAAGGACGATGAAATCGCGCGGATCACGGCGTTCATCGACAAGAATTATAACGACGACGTGTCGAAAGATGGTCGGTCGGGACCTGTCGAAGGTGCGCTTCGCCGCAAGGTTCAGCAGGCGATTCTGCGCTTGAAGAAGATTGGTTGTTACCGCGGCACCCGCCACATCAAGGGATTGCCGGCTCGAGGACAGCGCACGCAGACGAACGCGCGCACTCGAAAGGGTAAGAAGAAGACGGTCGCGACGAAGCGCTCAGTGAAGGAAATGCGCTAAGACTTTCGAGCGCCGAGTGTTGAGTGCTGATTGCCGACGAACGGCAAGCAGTATTGAGCGTGGGGCAGACTCGGTACGCAGAATGAATTTTTGAAAACAGGCGGTCGATGTGCGACGAATAAGACTCGGCACTCGACACTCAGTACTCGGCACTCAGCACTCAGGACTTTAAAATGGCTAAGGCGTACAAGAAAAAGAAGATCAAACGAAGCGTTGCGCGTGGCGTTGCCCACGTTCAGGCGACGTTTAACAATACGATCATTTCGGTGACGGATACCAATGGCGACACGCTGTGTTGGGATTCGGCTGGAACGGTGAAGTTTAAGGGTGCACGCAAGAGCACTCCATTCGCCGCTCAACGCACGGCGGAAGCCGTCGCTGAAAAAGCGATCAAGATGGGGATGAAGGAAGTTGAAGTGCGGATCAAGGGACCGGGTTCGGGCCGGGAATCGGCGATCCGCGGGATGCAATCCGCAGGATTGAACGTTCGCGCGATCGAAGACGTGACACCGTTGCCGCATAACGGTTGCCGCCCTCGCAAACGCCGTCGCGTGTGAGTAACAACGGTTCAAAGTTCAAGGTTTAAAG
>JANXLS010000925.1 GCA_025355035.1 Planctomycetota bacterium
CGCGCCCGTGCTCAACGCCTGCGCTTGGGTACGACCGAAAACACGGCCCTCCAGAAGCCGATCACCGACCTGGAACTGTCCGTCCGTGCTCGAAAGTGCATGCAACGTTTGAACATCGAAACGATCGGCGACTTGTGCGAACGATCCGAAGCGGATCTGCTCTCGACCAAGAATTTCGGTCAGACCAGTTTGACCGAAGTGAAGATCAAGCTCACTGAAATCAATTTGAGTTTAAAGCAATCGGACTAATTCACCGGTTCAAGTTCAAGGTTCACCAAACGCGCCCTTATTCAGGGGCGCGTTTTTTGTATCTATTGCAGACAGTTCTATCCGGATCGACTCAATTTACTTCTGCCCCCCGGCAGTTTTCTTCATTCGATAATGTTTGATCGTCAGATCGTCGTATACCGGGAAATGTTTTTTCACGTCGCCAATGTGCATCAGCACCCACGGCGAAACCCTCGATGGGCCGTTTTTCGAGAAGTACAGATCGTCCGCTACGTACACGCACGAATGAACTACTTTGTCGTCCGCCGTTTGAAATATGGCGACATCACCTAATTGCAGCGCTGAATCGATCTGCGCGTAATTCGCCTCCAACTCCGCTTTTACGTTGGACGGTTCAGTGAATCGATCGTCGGGAAGGAGGTTGAAGAAGTTGAACGCCGTCCAGTGGCAATCCCTGTGATTTGCCTTTGGATTGTTGCTCGGAAGCGGGTACATGTACAGTCGATCGCGCGCAAACCGCGGCAGCAGCAGCGCAACGTCGACGATCATCCCTTCACGATTGTGATAGAGCGAATCGATCATCGGCCGGACCACTTCCTCGCGTCCGCCCACTCCCCAATAAGCAGTTAGAGCACGGACGTCGATCTGCTCGCTCCGATTCAGCTTCAACATGACCGTCACCCGGCGCATCAGGACGTTCAATAATTTTTGCCGATCGTCTCGCGACGGAATGGTCTTCATCAGCGTGACCGTGTCCGCCAGAAGTGCCGTATTTCCTTGCGGATAAAGCAACTTCTTTGTATTGCCAACAATCGCCGGCGAAAGCTGCGATTCAGTAAGCCAAGTGTCCAGTTTTTTCGGGTCGAAGATAAACGGATCGACCTGTCGCTGGTTGACCGGAATTTTCGCGAGTTCCGCGTAAATGACGCGTCGAGATTCGACCGGCAGATTCAGGACATCATCATCCGACGGATGCACAACCCAATTCAAATTCGCATCCATTTGCGCCGTCGCCAGAATTCGCGCACTCTGCTCCGCGGACATTCGCGATGCACTGAAGATCGCAGTCAGCGCGTCTTTCGAAATCGTCCCAAAATGCCATTCTGCAGGATGCGCAGGGAAGAGATCGTCGGTCAGAAATTCGGATGGCGGATCCGTGATGAATTCAAACGATGTCATCACACCCCAGGGACCCGCTTTGATTTGCTCCGCAGCAACGGCATCGTTCGGTTTTGACAAAAATCCGAAGTAAAGCGCGGCCAGCAATATCCACGGAATCGTGAAAAGAATGGCTGCAAGCACAAATGGAAATTTGCGCGTGCGAACATAAATCCGTTGTGATTCGCGGCTGACATGAATCGCAATCAATTTGGACTGCGAATCGTTCACCTGCCCGAGCGCCGTTGTTAG
>JANXLS010000928.1 GCA_025355035.1 Planctomycetota bacterium
GAGATGGCTGAGAACGAGGATGAGCCAGACCAGCCGCCAGGGAGCGCGCCCGTCGAACAGGGTGATGTCAGCATGACGGCAGCGGCGGACATAAAACACCATTGCTGCCCGAAGCTTTGTAGAAAATGAGACACGAACAGATGTACATAAGTTTATGCGAGCAATTTCTAGACCGTTTAGTCTTGCAAGGCATCCGCTATCATACGAACAAAGATTGCACGCGTTGCAGCATAGCAGTTCTGCGATGGTATAAATGCCCCAACTCGCAGTCGCCCTCGTTTCGACTCGATTGTTGACGACCGCGATGCCGACGACGGGCTGCCCGACGCGACGACTTACGACGCCGCGATGATGCTCGACATCATCCCGCAGATCAAAGCCTGCTCGCTGGAATACATGAAAGCGAACGTCGACAAGACGGCCGCGTTCAAAAAGATTTTCAACCACCCGACGGACTATCGCGGCCACGTCGTTCAATTCGAATCGACCGTGAAGTTCCTCTACGAACATGCGGAGCATTTAAAAGACGCCAACGGAACCGAATACACGCTCGCGCGCGGACATTTGACGAGCAGCTACCAGATGATCACGTTTCTTTCCGTTGATCCCCTTCCGCCCGGATTGAAACTCGGCGACGGCGTACTGCTGACGGGTGTCTTCATTCAGCGCTTCGCGTACGTCAATCGCAAGACGCCCGGTGTGGAATTGACGTGGACGCCGCTGATCGTCGCGAAATGTTTGGAACCGATCACAATCAAAGAAGAGCCGCCGCTGAACACCGCGTGGATCATCGGCTATATCTTTTTTGCACTGATGGCCGTCGGTCTGTTCCTGATGTACTCGACGAAAATTTCGAGCCGAAATGCGCGCAATAATATTTTCAGACGCATGCGAATCGAGCGCGGCGGAAAAGACCGCATCTTCCCCGGCCCAAAATAGCATCAAGCGGCTGGTCGCATAGGCAACAACGCCCGCTCGCGTTCGGTTGCGTTCGTCCTCGATTTAATTAAACTCCACGGTATGGATTCTACAGCCGCGCAACCGCCCGTTCTTCCATTCGGACCTTTGAAACGCTTCGGCCTTTTCGGCGGTTCGTTCGACCCTGTACACGTCGGCCATTTGTCGATCGCGCAGCAGATCATGAACGAATTGAAGCTGGAAAAAGTGATCTTGCTCCCCGCGGCAACCGCTCCGCACAAACGCGAAGGCGGCGCGCAGGCATCCGCCGAAGACCGGCTCGAAATGTGCAACCTCGCTGTCCACAATATGCGCAATCTGGAAGTCAGCAATTTTGAAATCGTGCGCGGCGGGGTGAGCTACACCGTCGAAACCGCGCGGCAAGTTCGCGCCGCGTACGGGCCGGACGCTCAGATTTTTTTTCTGATCGGTTCGGATAGCCTCGCCGATCTGCCGCAGTGGTACGAAATCCGCGAGCTTCTTTCGCTGATCGATTTCGCCATCGCCGAACGCCGCGAAGCGCCGATTCTGCTTTCGCTGTGGAAACGGTTGGGCGCTGAACTGGGTGAAGAGAACGCGAAAAAATTGCGCGCTGGCGTCGTCAAGGTTCAGCGCGTCGACATCAGTTCCACGCTGATTCGACACCTGTTCGCGACCCAACAAAAAATCCCCGGTTATGTGCGCGGGGATGTCGAAGCCTATATTCGCAAGAAGGGTTTGTACGGGGCGGTGAAGAAATGAACTGCTTCGTATCGTCGGACGGGCAGCCGGCCCGTCCGAACTAAGCCGTGTCCGTTAGTACTTATTCGGAGCTGTTGCGCTCATCAGCGCGGGCTGATTGCTCTTCATTGGAGTCGAGACGCGGGTGATGTGGCGCGCGTCGTCGTCGTCGGCCAGATCTTCCGAAACTTTCGCCGGGATGCTCGTCGCAGCGGGCGCGACAGGCGTATGGGCGACGCTCGATCCGTTTAAATCCGGGATGATTAACAACTGCCCGGCTTTGATGTGATCCTTCGAAGTCAGTCCGTTGGCTTCAGCGATCTTCGCATTCAGTTCACCGTTGCCGAGGTATTTCCGGCTGATCACCCAGAGCGATTCGCCGGGCTGGACGAGATGCGTGCGCTTTCCGGCCGGCTTGGGCGCGGGCGATTGCGCGGGTGCCATCGGCGTCCGCGCGCGGTTCAGCGGCGGCAATTCCACGACTTCGGCCAGTTCGCCGCTGTCAAGAATTTCAGCGCGCGGCCTGCACGCGTTCGCGTGCGGAATTTGCGGCGCATTGTCGGCGATCGGAGCGGCGGGAACATCCGGCGCTGCGGGCGGCGTATCAATGCTGACCGGAACTTTCGGTACTTCTGGAGCGGTCGCCAGTTCGGAGTGCTCAGGCAACACGGGCTCGCTGGAATGGAAATAGTTGATGTAGACGAGAATGGCGATGACGAACAACAGCGCGGCCGTAGCGGCGCGAACAATGCCTTGCAACATGGAAATCTCCCCCCGGAGAATGCCGATACAATCCTGCGATCGCATCGAACGTTTTTTAACTCACCTATTAAGGGTATCGGAAGGCTTTGAACGAGACTTGAAACGAAACGATGCCTTTTTGAATCTTCACGCCTTTGTGTTAAAAATAGGGAACCAAGATTCGAGGCGAACTCAAATGACCCAACGCATGTCCTCCGTTCAAAACCCCGTCATACCGCTCGTCGGAGAACTGATACGGGCGCATCCCGGCACCATTTCGCTCGGGCAGGGCGTCGTTCACTATGGCCCGCCGCCTTTGGCTCTCGCCAGAATGAACGCGTTTTTCCTCGACACGGAGAATCACAAATACAAAGCCGTCGAAGGCATCGCGCCACTGGTTGACGCGATTGCGCGGAAATTGGCCGCTACTAATGCGATACCGACGAGCCCCGAACACCGCATCGTCGTGACGGCAGGCGGAAACATGGCGTTCATGAACGTTGTCCTTGCGATTGCCGATCCTGGCGACGAAATCGTGCTGCTCGCGCCGTACTATTTCAATCACGACATGGCAATCTGCATGGCCAATTGCAAAACGGTCGCGGTCGCGACGGACGAAAATTTTCAGCCGCGCATCGACGCGATCAAAGCCGCGATCAATCCGCGCACGCGAGCGGTCGTCACCGTCTCGCCGAACAACCCAACCGGCGCGGTCTACTCCGAAGAAAGTTTGCGGGCGATCAACACGCTGTGCCGCGAGCGTGGCATCTATCACATCAGCGACGAAGCGTACGAGGATTTTGTTTACGACGCCTTTGTCCCCTCGCCCCTTGCGGGAGAGGGGTTGGGGGTGAGGGGTTGTGCAAAGCACTTTTCGCCCGGATCGATCGACGGCGCATCCGCGCACACGATTTCGGTGTTCTCGCTGTCGAAGTCGTACGGATTCGCAAGCTGGCGCATCGGCTACATGTCAATTCCCAGCGGACTGTTCGATTCGATCACGAAAATACAGGACACGATTCTGATCTGCCCGCCAGTGATTTCTCAATACGCGGCGCTGGGCGCGCTCGAAGGCGGCGTCGAGTATGTGACCGAAAAAATCAAGGACATCGCCCTCACGCGCGGGTATGTTTGGGAGCAGTTGAAAGCGCTCGGCAGCCTCTGCCGCATTCCGCGCGCGGACGGTGCACTGTACTTTTTTCTGTACGTGAATTCTTCGCTAAAGCCGATGGAATTGGTCGAACGACTCATCAAAGAACACCGCGTCGCCGCCATTCCCGGCGACGCGTTCGGCGCCGAAGGATGCAGTCTGCGCGTCTCGTTCGGCGCACTGAAACGCGAGACGGTCGAAGAAGGAATCGGGCGGCTCGTACGCGGATTGAAAACAATCGTTTCCCATTGAACGGATAGGATTCAACATGAAAATCGCTCTCTGCCAATTCGACATCGCTTGGGAAAACAAAGCCGCGAATCACGCGCGCGTTGGCGCGCTGCTCCACGGCGCGTCAAGTCTCTGTCGCGACGCGTTGATCGTTCTGCCCGAAATGTTTTCGACGGGCTTCAGCATGGACGTGGAAAACATCCGCGAAGGCGAAGCGCTCGCGACTGAAAACTGGCTTGCTGAAACGGCGGTGCGATTCAATTCGCACGTGATGGCCGGCGTCGTCAATCGCGATGCGAGCGGAAAAGGGACCAACGAATCGGTGACGTTCGGCCCGGACGGAAAGCTCGTCGCGCGCTATCAGAAAATGCAACCGTTCACGCTCAGCGGTGAGATGGCGTGTTACTCGCCGGGCAAGGAATTAAAGCTCTTCGATTGTGACGGGATGCGCGTCGCGCCGTTCGTCTGCTACGACTTGCGCTTCCCGGAATTGTTTCGCCACGCGACGCAATTGGGCGCACAATTGATCATCGACATCGCTAACTGGCCGGTCACGCGCATCGATCATTGGATCACGTTGCTGCGTGCACGCGCGATTGAAAACCAGGCGTATGTCGTCGGCGTCAACCGCGTCGGCCGCGATCCGAAATACGTCTACAACGGCCGCAGTCTGATCGTGAATCCGCACGGTGACGTCATCGCCGACGCCGGCAACGGCGAATGCGTGATCGGCGCAGAATTGGACCCGCAGATCGTCATCAACTGGCGCAACGATTTCCCCGCGTTGAACGACATCCGCGCGGAGTACAGCGCTCGGGTGTGAGGTTTGGAAATGAGGTATGGATCGGGTAGAATGCAGTCGGAAACGAGGATCATGCAATGGTAGCAACAGTGTCTGAACCGCTCTCCACGCTTTATCTCCGTGACGAAACCGCTTGGCTCGAAACCATGGCGGAGTTGATCGCACGGAACGAGTTGAGCGAACTTGATTACGACAATTTGCGGGAGTATCTCACCGACAGGGCTATCCGCGACCGACGGGAAGTGTTGAGTCGTCTAATTGTTTTGATTGCACATCATTTGAAATGGCAATTCCAGCCCAGCGGCAGGAAACCGGGGTGACAGCAGACCATCACAGAACAACAGCGCGAATTGGAAATGCTTCTTGAAAGCCAAGTGCTTTCAGCGCATGCCGAGCACGCCCTGTCCAAAGCGTATCGCCGAGCCGTCAAAGAAGCCGCCCTCGAAACGGGTTTGCCTGAATCGGCGTTTCCGACGCAGTCGAATTGGACGGCGAGCGAATGGGGTGCGATGGCGGTGCCGACGAATGACTTCAAAGCGACTAGGCAACAGAATCCATAGCGGAGGGAGGCCCATGCAAGCGCTCATTCCTGAAATCAAAGAACATCTCGGCGGGCCGTTTCGTACGGTCGGCGAAAAGGGTTTCACGGTCCTTGCGTCGCGCGAGAATACGTACATCATCGAATTCCACTCGCTGCCCGAAGGCGTTGCTTGGCCGGAGGAATTCGTCAACATGTACAGCCAGAAGCAGCACGATGGTGAGTCATTGAAAGTGATTCGCGAGGCGACGGACGAAGAGATAAAACGCTTTCGCATTCCCGTTTGGGTTCAGGATGACGACGTGCCGGAATGTTGTGGCAAGCCGATGTTTTTTGTCGGCCAGATCGACGATGATACGCTTTGCGCGGAACGTCCGAAACACGCGAAAATGTGGTGGCACGACGCGGCGAGTTTCTATGTCTTCACGTGTCCAAAATGTTTAAGTTGCGAAGCGGTTGGGCAGCAGTACTGATCTAAACATTAAGTATCGGAGATGGCTTGATGCGGGTTGAAACGCAGCGTTGCAGAGAATTCAATCATCCGGAAGTTGCACTCGATTTGGAGAGCGATGCGCTGGCGCTGCATGCCAACGTGTTGCTCGGATCGATCGAGAATCTGGTTGCGAACGGCGAGGTGTTGAAGCCTGGCGAGACGTTTCAATTCGGGTGGCTGACGTTGCAGATTCGAGCGTTGGATGCGGATCGGCTGACGCTTTTTGAGCCGGATTTTCGGTCACCGACGGTCGAGTATGTTCCTGGCGCGAACGCGGCGATTCGGCACATGATGGTGCAATTGTTTACGCTCGACAGTTTCGGCATCGAACGCGCGCGGATGATGATGCCGAACATGCGGCAGACAGTCATGGCGTGCGAGCGGTTCGCGGATGCGCCGATTTTTTTCATGACGCGAAACGAGCCGATCAACCACACCGACGACAGCGGTTGGTACATGGGCTGCATGGACCCCGATCACGATCACAACACGCACGAAACACTCGATTGCCTGACGCTGTACGAAGCCGTGTTGAAGCGGAGCGACATCGCGCAGTGGATCATGCTGCCGACGGAAGCGAAAGTTTTCCTGAGTCCCAACGGCGCACCGAAAGTGTGGATCGGCGAGGATCGATGTGCGTTGCAGCCGGCAAGTTTTGTGGATGAGTTGGTGAAGAACGACATGCTGTGAAACACTTCCTGCTTTCATGCGTTTTCTTTTTTTAACACGAAGGCACAAAAACACGAAGAACGGCAAAGGGCGTGATTGTGCGACGACTGGAACAATCGATCGCTTTTGGGTTGACATTGTTTTCGTCATTTCATTTCGTTTCCCTTTGTGCCTTCGTGTCTTTGTGTCTTCGTGTTAAAAAGACAAGCATTAAAACTCAACCCGTTGAGAGGATCGTTCATGTTTGAATCCGCTGAAGTCGGGCACACGCTTTCCAAAGAAGAGTACTTGAAGCAGGAACCGATTCTGCGCGAAGCGTTGTTGAATGCGCAGCATGACTTGCTGACGAGCGCGAAGTTTCCGGTGATCATCGTCATCGGTGGCGTCGATGGCGCGGGAAAGGGCGAGACGATCAATCTGCTCAACGAGTGGATGGACCCTCGACACATCGTCACACACGCGTTCGGCGAGATGACGGACGAAGAAGCGGAGCGCCCGCCGATGTGGCGGTTCTGGCGCGCATTGCCGCCGAAGGGAAAGATCGGTGTGCTCTTCGGGTCGTGGTACAGCGACCCGATTCTCGATCGTGTTCAACAGAATTCGGACACGGCGAAATTGCGGCAATCGATCGGCGAGATCCGGCATTTTGAGCGGAT
>JANXLS010000954.1 GCA_025355035.1 Planctomycetota bacterium
CTCCGGTTCAATTCCATGCCGATGGCACCCCCGGTATTCGTTTTTGCTTTCGTTACATGGGCGAAGGACGGAGAAAGACCCCGATTGAGGGTTCAACGTCCCGAGTGAAACTCAACCCCATACCCGAAAGGAAATACGATCATGTTCACCAACGCTCTCACCCGCTTCAGCCCCGCTGCCCTGGTTCTCGCCGTCGCATTCTGCGCCGTTCCGAACTCTGTCCGCGCCGAGGACTACTGCGGCCACTACGAAACCCGCGTGACGCAGGTCCTGGTCTGCGCCGCTCAAGTAGAAAAAGTTTGGTGCGCGCCCGTATATCGCTCCGTTTACTACTGCGGTAATTACACTCAAGTCCTCGTCACCCCCGGCTACTACCGCTACTACAACGCCCCGGCTCGCTACGAATCCCGCGCTGTTCGCGTCTGGGTGTCGAGCAGCAACTACTAAGATTTTCTGAAAACAATCGTCTGGATGGGGATGGGGGAATGAAGGATGGAGGTGGCGCGAAGATTCCATCGCGCCGAGAGCAATGCACGATGGACGAGCACTTTCAATAACCCTTTAGTGTGTCACGGCTACAAAATCAACCTCTCGCGGCTCAAATCATATTAGTTTCGCCGACGCGCATTACACCACGCGCCGGCGAATCGTTCCACACCGAATTGCTACTACTGCTTTTTCTCTACGATTTCGAACGCAGCGTATTTTGGACCGCCGGTTTTCGCGAACGCAGTGACCAGTTCCGCAGGATTGGTCTTGGCAGGATCGTAGACGACTGTGGCTTGGCCCAATTCTTTGCTTGCTGTTGCTGACTTCACACCCTTGCATTTTTTAAAAGCGGCGACCACCGCTGGGGGGCAGTTGACGGGTCATGTCATGCCTGTGATTGCCAGAGTAACTTCTTTGGTAGTCTCGTCGGCATGGACCGTCTGAAGGAAAGCGATACAGCAAAAAAGCGCGAGTGTGAATGACAGCTTACGCATGGCTTGAATCTCCTGAAAAAATGGGCTGCGGTTTGCAGCGGAGCGTTTAAACAAAAACAGTGACGTCGGGTTTCGGAGGCATCTCGCGCCGCCAAAACAAATTGGTCATGAACTTATTTCCCGTCGGTTTGAATGTGTGCCTATTTACCTCCTATCGTATTCAATGCCTTCTGCGCATATTCCCGGACCGTTGGATCCGTATCGTTTTTGAATGCCGAAAGCAATTCAGGCTCGGCTGCTGCGCCGCAGGTCCCCATAGCCCGTACAATCGCGACGCGCCCAAAACCATCGCTTTCCGCTTTCAGCGCTACTGTAAGCGCAGGTAAAAGTTTCTTCGGATCTGCTTTGATTTGACCCAAAGCCGCCGCCGCTGAAGCGCGCGTATCGTTCGACGCAAGTGCCGTAAACAAAGCATCCTCTGCCGCGTGAGCATCGCCACCGATGTCACCAATTCCCTCGATCGCCGCGCGTTTGATCGCGGCGCTCCCGCCGTTACACAAGGGAATAAGCGCGCCGATGGTGTCCGGAGCCTTCAATCGACTTAGACTCACAATGGCCGCATTCGCTACACGCTCGTCGCCATCTTTAATTGCAGCAATCAACGCGCGTGCCACTTCTTTCTCGTTCGGCGCACCATCGGCAAATAAATCCCCCAAAGCTTCCGCACACGCCAAGCGAACGCTTGCGTCACTGTCCTGAAGCAATGGAAGCATAGCCGGTGCAGACGGGGTAACCGTCCGCCCCCATGTCGCCAGAGCTGCAACTGCGAAGCCCCGTACTCCGGCGTTCGGGTCTTTCAGAGCGCCGATCAACGCCACGACAGCCGGGTCGCGATCCAGCGATTCAACATTCGCTGCCTTGAATCCCGACGGGCGCTGCAAAGCACGAGCACCACTCTTGCGCACGCGCACGTCAGAATCCTGCAAGCGCCCCGCCATCTTCACGCGCACCGCTTCCGTCAACGGCAGGCTGGCCGTCAGGGTATGCGCAGCCACAAATCGCACTTCGGCATCTGCGTCCTCTAGCGCATCGCTCCAGTACGCATCGAGGTTCCCGTCGCGGATCGTCAGTTTGATCGCCGGACTCTGCAGTGTCACAAGGCCGAGATCGTCCGGCAGTTTCGGGAAAGAAAATTGCTGTTTCGGAAAAGGCTTCGCGCCTGCCGGAGCAGACGAAATCCCAACAGGTAGAACGCAGCTAAGCGTGTACTCACCCGGCTCAGTCCAATTGACGCAATTCAAGGCAGTGCCGTCCGAATAGGAGAGTCGCTTTATCGTGTCTTTGACCGACGGCTCGTCCTTGGCCGGGTTGAAAAAAGAGATCACATTCAGGAACGCACTCTTGCCCGGAGCGATCACATACCGCCGCGACGGAGCTTGTTGAAAATGCGTCGGCGCCACTTCGCAAACGCTCTCTGCGCGCGGCCCTTTCAAAATAAATTGAGGTCGCGGCGCTCCAAATGCAATCACCTCTTTTTCACCCGTATTACGCAGTTCTACCATTAAGGCAACGGCGGGCCCATAGGGCGCATTTCCAGCCTTCAGATACGCCGCGTACTCCTCGGCCGACTTTCCACCGCGATCGATCACGTATGACGCGCAATGCGATGTTAATTTCAATTCCAGCTGGACACCGGCGTTTTTATCAATCCCGGCTTCGCCTCCAAAACCAAAAAAAGGTGCCGACAGAAGTGCAAAAAAGATAATCGCGCGCTTTACCATTCCGAATCCTCTCCGTGTGTGAATCAACCTCGTACCATTTTCGTAAACGGTTGTTCCGTCGTCAAACGCAAATCAACAGCCAGTCCGCCATGCACAAGTCCGCTATATTGACAAACGATTGACTTTCAGTTTCATTCATAAGCTTCAGAATTTCGTGACGTTGAGTAATATTTCGAAGTACTAAAAACCAATTAAGCGCATTACATTATCGTCATCATACAAACATTGGGTTGCTATGGCAACCCCAAACGTTGGCGATTGACATTGTGCTTCGTGGCTTCACGACTTTGTGTTAAAAATAGAAACATCGAGATATCGAACTCCGATCTGCTTTACAAAAGGATGCTCTGATGCGCAATTTGTTTTGGTTTCGGCACGATCTCCGCATTGCGGACAACACGGGTTTCTATGCCGCGTGCCGTGCGGGCCAAGTCGTTCCGTGCGTGGTGCTGGACGACGCGTTCTTAAAGAACCCATCGATCGGTCCGAATCGATGCGCCCTGTTTGTTCGCGCCGTCAAATCGCTCGCAGCCGATCTTCGGAAACATGGCGCTCGTCTGATCCTTCGTTACGGCAAGCCGGAAATCGAAATCCCCCGCCTGCTCAAGGAATCAAAAGCACACAGCGTTTTTTGCAATCGCGATTATGAACCGTACACTGTTGCGCGCGATGAACGCGTCCAAGCGAAACTTGAGGCTGCCGATTCGTCGCTGAAGACATTCAAAGATCTCGTCATCTTCGAACACGGCG
>JANXLS010000989.1 GCA_025355035.1 Planctomycetota bacterium
CTCCCGAACCGCCAACCTGGCTCGCAACGTGTTTTTCAATTCCCGAATTTTCAACGCTTCAACGTGGCCCGCGACATCATGAACGCGCAACAGGTCGGCTCCGTTGTCGGCCAAATAAAGGCCGGCGGCGATCGACATACTGTCGCGCTGAGCGGGCTCATTTACACCGCTTAAACGTCCCAGAAAACCTTTGCGCGAGACGCCCGCGACAGTTGTTGTGCTGAGGGCTTGGAACAGGTTAAAGTTTCGCATGATTTCCAAATTATGCTCATACGTTTTTCCAAATCCGAATCCGGGGTCGAGAAGGATTCGTTGGCGCGGGATGCCATTGTTTTTGCAAAACGCAATCCGCTCATTGAAGAACGCGAGAATCTCGTTGACTACATTACCGAAAACCGGATTTTTTTGCATCGTCTCCGGCGTTCCCCGCATGTGCATGAGGATAACATGGCAGTCCCATTTTTCTAAAAGCGGGACCATGTTGGGATCGTGGCGTAAAGCGGAAATATCGTTGATGCAGCGCGCGCCTTCTATCAAGCAAGCTTCGGCGACTTCGGCGCTTTGGGTGTCGATGCTGAGCGTGATGGGAATCTTTTTGCGCAGCTTTTTCAAGACGGGAAGTATTCGTTTGAGTTGTGTTTTTGCCGGGACGGATTTACTGCCCGGGCGCGTGGACTCGGCACCGAGATCGATGAACAGTGCGCCGTCGGCGGCCATTTTGACGCCGTGATCCACAGCGTGCTGAACGTCGATGAACTGGCCGCCGTCGGAGAAGCTATCGGGTGTCAGGTTGAGGATGCCCATGATGCCGGGGGAGGGGCGGGGAGGGGGATTCATTCTGTCTCCGAAACGATGCGGGGCTACAGTGAGTGGGGTGGCAGTTCGCAGCGCAGCGGGCCGTCGTGGCGGTAGCCGAGCGCGTATTCGGCCTGAATGATTTGTTGGACTTCTTTGGTGCCTTCGTAGATGACCGCGCCGCGGCTGTTGCGCCAGAAACGTTCGACGGGGAATTCGTTACTGAAACCGTAGGCTCCGTGGATTTCGATGGCGTTGTCAGCTGCGGTTTGGGCGGCGATGGTGTTGGTCCATTTCGCCAGAGCCACTTCGCGCGTACAGCGTTGGCCGGTGTTCTTCAACCAACCGCATTTTCGGACGAGCAAGTCGCCGATGTCGCGGCTCTGGGCCATCGAAGCGATCATTTGTTGGACGAGTTGATGCTTGCCGATTTCCCGTTTGAACGCCTGGCGTTCGTGGCAGTATTTCAGGCTGGCATCGAGGCTCGCCCGGATGAGGCCGATCGCTCCGGCGGCGACCGTGTAACGGCCGTTGTCAAGAGCGGACATGGCGACTTTAAAGCCTTCGTCGGGAAGGCCGAGCATGTTTTCTTCGGGGATTTCGACGTCCTGAAATGCGATGCCGCCGGTGATCCCGGCACGAACGCCGAGCTTGCCGTGGAATTCGTAGGGTGCGACGCCTTTCCATGCGCGTTCAACGATGAATGCGGAGATGCCGCTGTGATCGCGCGCGGCCTGCTTGGCGCGGTCCGTGTAGGCCATGACGAGGTATTGATCGGCGACGGTGCTGAGGCTGATCCAGATTTTTTCGCCGCTCAAGACGTAGCGGTCGCCCTTCTTTTCCGCGAACGATTGAATTCCGGCGACATCGCTTCCGGCGGCGGGTTCCGTAAGGCAGAAAGTCGAAAGTTTTTCGCCGCGCGCGATGGGGGCGAGGTACTGCTGTTTCTGTGCTTCCGTGCCCCATTGAAGGAGCGCGAGCGAGTGCAGGCCGTTGTGGACGGAGATGATCACGCGCGCGGAGGAGTCGATGTATTCGAATTCCTCGCTGGCGATTGCGAGCGTGTGATAGTCGAGTCCGAGGCCGCCGTAGTGCTGTGGAATGCAGCAGCCGAGAAATCCTTCTTCGCCCATTTTCTTATATATGGAGGCATCGGCTTTAGCGTCAGCGTCGCGTTCGCGCAAACCGGGCGCAACAACGCGCGCGGCGAATTCGCGGGCAGCTTGGCGAAAGCTCTCGTGATCGGCGTTGTGAGTGAGGTCCATTTTGAGTATCCTCTGGGGGGCAAGGGTCTAATGCCGAGTGCTGAGTGCTGGGGCGTTTTTACTTTGCATTCGGCACTCGGCACTGCCTTAAGGATAACGCGATGGGAAAAACAGGCGACTCTATTCCGGAAGAAAGAATTGCGCGGAATCTGGAACGGGTTCGGGCGCGGATGGCTGAGGCGGCTGCGAAGGCGTCGCGCGATTTGAGTTCGATTACGCTCGTGGGCGTTACTAAATATTCGACAAACGAAGAGACGGCGGCGCTGGTGCGTCTGGGTATTCTCGATCTCGGTGAATCGCGAGTGCAAGACGCGGCGAGGAAAATTGCGGCGCTAAACGACGCTCGATTGCGTTGGCATTTGATCGGGCATTTACAGACGAACAAGTCGAAACAGGCGGTGAAATTGTTCGGTACGATTCATTCGATCGATTCGAAACGAGTGGCGGAGGAGTTGGACAAGGAAGCAACAAAGGCGATGCAGGTTGGAAGCCCGCACAACAATACAGTTCGGGGCTTAATTGAAATTAATGTGGCAGGCGAGGAGAATAAATTTGGATTGCCGCCGAAGTCGGAGACGCTGATTGAGATGCTGAAGACGTGCGGCGAGTTGCGGTCACTGCGGATCGTCGGGTTGATGGGGATGGCTCCGTATGCGGAGAATCCCGAGCCGATTTCGCGGCCGGTGTTTCAGCGGTTGCACGCGATGCTGGATGAAGCGAACGTGGCGAACGTGTATCCGCAACGACTAACGGAATTGTCGATGGGCATGACGCAGGATTTTCAGGTGGCAATTGAGGAGGGCGCGACGATCGTGCGCGTTGGATCAGCGATTTTTGAATAAATAACTGCGAGGAATAGAACTCTCGTAATAAGGATAGTTCCATTCCCCGCAATTAAGTATGAATGCTAACCACGTGTGTTCGCATAAAGATAAAAGGGCATTTAACAGACACGTATTTCAGTTGTTAGATATGCCCCTTAACTATCCACTACCAGTTGATGTGAACAAAAGGAAGATTAATACCGCGCGAACGTTCTACGTAATGCTCGCGAACAATAACGGGTTCACCGACGACTTCAGTGCGAACAATCTTTTCCCCCTTTAAGCGCGTGATATCATTGGAGTAGATATACATGATAGACTTTGCATTAGGCACGTCCTGAACATGCAGAACGCCAGTGACCTTGACCATGTCACCTTCAAGTGCCGTGAAAAACTTATGCATATCGGCCTTGCTCTCATCGTTGACGCTGACATCGTAAACCGTTCCATCAACTTTCACGAAGAAACCATTTTTATCTTCCTGCAACACTCCTTTGACAGTGATAACCGCACTTTCAGCTTCCACTGCAAACACGGGTACGCCCAAACCTACGGCGAGGACTACCGCCAATACGAAGTTCTTCATGTTACCATTCTCCTTGTGCCGACAACGCCGTTAACATTCCGAAGTGGGACGTTATCCATTGTGCGATCGCAAGCGTCGTTCCACTCCACAGAATGCTATGAAGTATCGCAGACCACCCGTCCAAAATGCTGAAATTTCGGCTCTTGCTGTTGCTTATAAGCCAGATTTTAGTCATTATCGTTCAAAGTCGTGTGATTATCGGGCGGAACGAAAGTGAAATTAATTCAAATACGCGGCACGGAAAGTGCTTTATATTTTAATGTCATTGAAGTCGGGAATTTGGCATTGTTGGTGAAATTCGACTGTGAGACTTCACTAACCACATTTTGTTTAAGGGGTAAACATGTTTAAAAGTACTGTCGCACTACTAGCGTTGTGTTTGGTCTTAACAGGCTGCGGAGAACGCACCACTATTATCAAACCGGAGCCAGCCGCTCCCGCGCCGACCACTGTGATTGTCGAAAAACCGGGTCACACGGAGACGCGTGAAACCAATAAGACGACCGTCATCACGCCGGATTCAAAGACAACGACGACCGAAGTTAAGAAGACCAATCAGTAAACGTTTTTGGTCTTGTGGCCAACGACATTTTCACTATCTGTGGAACATATTAAATAAAGGAGTAGGAGATGCGTTATATTGCATTTAGTTTAGCAGCTTTCGCACTGGCAATATGCCTCCAGCAAAGTACCGCGTTCGGAATTGAAGTGGGTGTGGAAGTCGGTCTTCCTTCAGTGGAAGTGGATATTGGTACCTTTGAAACTGAGCTTGCGCCGCACGGGCGCTGGGTTGACGTGGAAGGCAGCCGAGCGTGGCAGCCGGCGATTGAAGTTACGGATACGAATTGGCAGCCTTATCTTAACGAAGGACATTGGGTAGCAACCGATGAAGGATGGTATTGGGATTCGACTTACGCTTGGGGCTGGGCGCCGTTTCATTA
>JANXLS010001019.1 GCA_025355035.1 Planctomycetota bacterium
GCGTCCTCGCCTTCGCCCGTTCCGCACGATGCTGCGGCTGTAAAATCCAATTCGCCGGTGAATGAAACTGCAAACAACGACGCTGTGAAAACGGAAACTCCCAAAGCAACTGAAGTGAGGCCGCAGGAAAGCGATACGAAAGGTGGAATTGTATGAACCGACGATTCGATAGACTCGTATTCGTAACATTCCTGTGTTTTGCTTCGTTGCGAGGGAGCGCACTTCACGCAGCCGGCGTCGAGGACATCAAGAACACAAAGGAAATTCGTGCGGTCGAGAACTACGTTCCGTACGAGGAATTCCTGAAGATCGCCGGAAGCGATCCGAATGCGACGGTCATGTCGCTGCAGGAATATCGCAACCTGGTCGAATTGGCGACGGCGCAAAATGGAACGCGTAAACTCGCGCCTTTGCCGCCCATTGAATCCGCATTGCTCGAAGCGACGTATTCCGGACAGGCTGGCGAATTCTCGGCGCGGTTCGATGTTCGTTTCAAATTGGTGGTCGCGGGAAAAGAGTGGACGCGCGTTGATCTCGGCGCCATCACCAACCTCGGGCATGTGACGCTTGATGGGCAACCGGGTTGGGTCATCCTGGAAAATAACCGCGCGCAATTGCTGGTAAAGGGAGCCGGACTTCACGAAGGCACACTCTCTTTCGCATTGCCATTGCAGATCGAAGACGACGTACAAAAACTCTCCGCAAATCTCCTTGCCGCTTCGTCTGGCAGCTTACGCATGACGGTGCTGGGTCGGGCGATTCCGTCTTCTCAAAACGGCCCGTTGGATTCGTCCTACGATTCTGTTGCGGACGCAACATCGTTTGTCAGCGCATTCACGAAATCAGCCGCCGCCAACGGGTCCGGACAATCCATCGCATTGCAATGGAAACGAAAATACGATTCACGCAAGAGTGATGTGTTGCTGCAGGCGACTCACCACATTTCCTATCTGCTCAACCCGACCAGCCCTTATTTCTATTGGCAGTCGAGCGTTCAGATCAGTCGCCGCAAAACGGCTGAGCTTGCGTTCGTCGAACCGCCCGGTTGTCGAACGATTCGTTTGTCGGGAGTCGGAGTTCATTCCTGGGTGCGCGACGGTGGGCTCATTCGTGTGGTGTTGGATGAAGCGATTGTCGGCGACGTGTTCATCACAGCGTCCGGGGTGCTTCCGCCTCCAGCAGGTGAGTTTTCATTGACCGCACCTGAATTAACGGATGCCAAAAAGAACACGCGGACGATCGCGCTCTACGAACCGCCTGCGACAACGCTCACGATGACGAACACCATCGGATTAAGTGAACTGTCGCTCGACGATCGTCCCAACATTCAGCGCTTTCAATGGCCGCGTTGGGACGGCCGCCTGGCCCGGCAATTCTTCGTCAAGACTGTCGATGCGAAGGCCGGGGTGCGCGTAACGCAATGGACAACGATATTCGACACGCGCACCGCAGCCTATTTGACAATCGGTGAAAAGTTCGTTTCGCTACGCTGCACAATTTCAGTGCAGCTGGAAATAGGGCGACTCTTCTCCATGAATTTGGCTGTCCCCGCGCAATGGAAATTGACGGGAATTCAAGAACGTGGAACCGGGCGCGGCATCGCCATTGAGCCGTTCGAAGAAGGGAAAGAAGATAATTGGACTATTCGTCTCAAAGATTCCGCTGGTGTCACAACGCCATTTGATCTCGACATGACATTTGTATTGCGCGATCCCACGTGGTCCGAGTCGAGTTGGCAAACGCATGCGCTGAATTTTACACTTCCATCGATCGGCGGAGCGCGACGCAGCGATGGTGTTCTTGGCGTTGCTGCGCATGCGTCAATCGACGTCGCGTTCGGCGAAATGCCTGCGTGGCATGCCGATTTCAGTGCTGCCAAAACGACATTGAATGTCGCTGATTCGGTCTTGCGAGCAGGCCTGGTGAGCGAAACGGCTGGCGGCGAATTGCGCTTGAATGTCTCACACAGCCCTCCGCGCGGCGAATATGAAAGTGTGCTCCATGTTCAAACGCTGGAGCGAGAAGTTGCCGTTCGAGCGGACATTCGTGTCTTGGCGCTTGAGCGTGCCCGGGCTGTTGAAGAACTCGTTTTGGATCTCCCAGCAAACGCGAAGGACCCAATTTCTATAGCTGGAAAAGAAGTGCGCGAAATTGCTCCGGGCGCATTGCCCAATCAACGCATTGTCCGATTCAACACGCCGTGGCGGGCGGTGCGAATGTTGTGCGTGGAATACCGTGCAACGCTGGCAGCCGATACCGACGTGCCGGTGCCGGACATCCGCGTCGAAGGAAATTTTGACAGCCGCCGCTGGATTGTTTTTCAGAGCGCGGGCGTCGTAAGCCTCGAGGTCAAGCCGGGCGAATCGCTTCAAACGGCGTCACTGGATGAAACACCGTCGTTTGCCAATCCCATCAAAACAGGGCGGGCGTTGTTCGCCTTCACGTTCGGTCCGGGTGAAAAGTACGGATCTTTCCGCACGCACATTTTGGAAACCGCGCCTGTGTTGAGCAACCTCGTTCGCGATCTGAACCTGGTCACGATCGTGGACGAATCCGGCATCGCGCGCACTCACGCCGATATGATTCTCTCTTACTCGCAGCAATACGTTGAGGTGAAAATGCCAAGCGGCGCGAAGTTGCTCGTTCTCTGTGTGGATGGCGAAAACGCGAAGCCTAACTTGGGAGGAACACCGGGCGCAATCAAAATTCCAGTACCGCCGCGCAGCAGTGCGCGCGTGGAATGGGTGTATGAACAGGACTTCGGCGCATTGGGCCCTGTGGGTTCACTCGACGCGATCGCGCCGGAATTCATCGACTTCCCCGTCCGCGCCACGACGTGGACTGTCTACCATCCTGCGAATTACGCTATTGAGATCGTGGGTGGAAATATGACTCAGATTATGCCGAGATTTGCTTTTTCTGATCCCACATCATCAAACGCAGGAGTTCAATCAGGGGTTATCGTCTCGCCGCACAATTTTTCCCGTCCGAGGGAGCCTCGATTTTTCGTCGCGGAATTCCTAAATCGCATCGTTAGCGGAGAAGGGTGGTTTTTTACTTCATGGCGGGATCAACCAACGGGTATTGGTGCGTCATTTAATCGCGATATGGGCCGCCAGCAAGTACATCCGCAAGCGCAATCCGACAACGGAGCGCCGCCTCTTAAATCGCTAGAATCCGCTTCCGCTCAACCGCCGTCGAAAGATCGCGCAATCGGCGGGCTTGCCATTCCCGAAGGCGCTAGCGTGAAAACGGCGAAGCTTGGCGGGTCCGCGCACATTATTTTGAGCTACCGCGGGCTGCCCTTTTCTGCGTTCGCGATACGTTCCGTCTTCTTGCTCGCGTTTCTCGCTGGCATAGCGTTGATGCTGCGCAAATCGTTTTCACACGCGCTTGTTTATGTGCTGGGCGGTCTCATTCTTGGATCGTTGATACCGCTCGCATTGAATTGGGAATCGCCGTTGTTGTTGATTCCATTCTGCGAAGGATTGACTGCGTTTGCATGCGTCCTTGGAATCGCGTACGCGTGGCGAGGATTGGCGCGGTTTAACAAACGAAGCATGGAATCGTTTGCCGCCCGAGCGACGTGCGTACTTTTTTTCGTCTTTGGAGCGGCCTGGATACCGAGCCCGGATGCTCGCGCGGGTGAGAGTGGTACGGTTTTGATTCCGTATTCGAAAGACGGAAAACTGCCTCTGAACACGAACCCGGTGGACGTAAAAGTTTACGTTCCAAAATCGATTTTTATCGATTTGATGAATCGCGTCAAGCCCGAGAAGAAAGACGCGCCGCTCGATGCGCCGATGTCGCGGGACGGCAAACCCTCCATCATTCCCTACTCGCTCGGAAATGCGGAGTACGAATTGAGCGTGGACAGCTCCTCCTACACGATAAAGGGAACACTCGACGTGACGACCTACGATCCAAAAGGCTGGGCGAAATTCCCGTTGGACTTCGGCCCCAGCCGGCTTGTTGCGATGCAAATCGATGGGCAACCCGCGGGTGTTTCGAATGATGGCGGAATGCTTTTTGTACAGCTAAAAGGCGCGAAAAAATTCACACTCGAATTCGAACTCCGAGGTTCGCTGCTTCAAGAAGCAGGGCGAGCGAGCCTCCAGGCGCAAGTTATTCCCGGCGGCGCGACGCACGTCGCCGCCGTGCTGCCGTCCAATGTCGAGCTGGACCCCAAGGCGCTTCCCGCTGGCGCGTGGATCGTAAAAAGTCCGGATGGGAAAACACAGCGGTGTGAACTTACGCTTGGAGCCAAAGGCTCGGTCGCACTGAGCTGGCGCTCCGCAGAGATTCGGGACAAAGGGGAGGCTCGTATTTCGGCTCAGAGTTACATGCAATTTGAACTGGGTCTTGATGGGTATGCGGTGTCGCGTTTGGATCGCGTTCAGGGCGATGGCTCTCGGGTCGATCAATTGACGTTTAAAGTCGTCGGCGATTGGAATATCTCCTCCGTCGCCGCGCCGGGATTGTCGGAGTGGACCACGAGTGGGGATGGAGCCGAACGGCGCTTGCGCCTGTGGTTTCAGAAACCGATTTCATCCGTAACGATTCAAACCGAGGGTTGGGCCGCGCTGGGATCGACAGACGCTCCGGCAGCCGGATTGACGTTGGAAAGCGCGTTGCGTCAGGAAGGCTTCATCGGATTGAAGCATGGCGACGGGCGCCATTTTTCCGCGCGTTCATTCGACGGATTAAAACGCGCTTCTCAGGAGGAACTTGCGTCGGCCGTGACGCTGCCGTCGAACGCGCAACCGGATCGAATTCTTCACTACAACGGCAGCCCCGGTGAAGCGCGCGTTGAAGCGGAGCCGGAACCGTCGCAGGTTGTGTTGGAGACGCAGTTCTCCGGCGTGGTCCGCGAGTCGAGTATGACGATAGGCGCGCGCACGCGTTTCACTGTGTCCGGACGCGGGCCGCTGCGCCACGAAGTTGAGCTCCCGCCGAACTGGGTTGTTCGAACCGTCCGCGCGACGTCGATGCGCGAGTGGGAGATTGTTGATGCGAACGGAAAGAAAAAGCTGGTTGTTCACTTCACGGGGCGAGCGAAAACTGGCGACGAAATTCGATGGTCGGTCGAAGCGGCGATCACCGTTCCCGCGACGGACGCTCTGCACGTGGAACTTCCGCAACCGCGCGCCATCGCTGACGCCAAAACGGTCGAGACCATCGATTGGATTCTCGCCGCCGACGGCTCGCTGACGCTTTCGCAAAGCGCCGACACAACGATGCAGCCCGTCCCGGTGGAGCGCGCGCCGCGTTGGGTGAATCTCGATGCGGGGCAGGACTGGCGACTGGCGTTTCGTTCGGCGAAAAGCGATACGAAACTGGGGATCGATATCTCCCGGCAGGACAGCCTGCTCTACGCGACGGTGGTGAGCTTTGTCAGCGCAGCGGAAGAGCACATCCAGATAGTTTCTCGCATTCGGTACCGGATCGAACACGCTGGGCGCGATCGTTTCACGATCAGACTTCCCGGCGGATCGGAATTAATCGGGCTGGACGCAACCAACTTACGCGGGCGAGATTGGGTTCCCGGGGCAAATGGAGGGATGCTCACCGTGCTGATGCAATCGCCGATCAGCGGTGAGCAGATTGTGGATATTGCATATCGTCTTCCGCGCGCGGTCGGAAAGGATGCGATTGCGGAGCCGCCGTCGATCGAAGACGCCGGGACGCGGGGAGTCGAACATTACGCCGGGTTGTTGCCCTCGGCGAGCGGTGCTACTGTACTGGTTGGCAGTCGCAAATTGACTCCTGTCAAAAATGCCGAAGAGCTGCCGTTCCTTCCGGTGAACATGTCGAAAAAGGCATTGTCGGATGTATTCGCGGCGGAGCCCGGATGGTCGATGATATTGCGCGAAACCGCGTTGAAAATGGAAGCGGGTGCGGCGGCCGAAGTGGTCAACGCCGAGATCGAATCGAAGATCGCACTCGATGGCGGCGTTCGCTCGGAAGCGCGCTACCGTGTCCGCAATCATTCGCTCCAGTTCCTTGAAATTGCGATGCCGCCGGATTCCAAACTGTGGGGTGTTTTTATTGGCGTAGGCAGTGCGTCGGTCAGTCGGCGCATTGCAAATGGATTGGAGATCCTTGCGATTCCGCTCCCGCGTATGACGGAAACGGATCTTCCGGTGCGCATCACGATCGTTTACGAAAGCGCACGCGCGCCTTTGCCCGCTATCTATACGACTTTCACGCCGATCGCACCGCGGGTTCTGGACGTACCGGTTGTCGAAACGCATTGGAAGATTTACGCTCCAGAGGAATACGACGTGAGCCGGTCGGGTGGGAATATGAAAGACGTGGTCGCGAGCTTGCTCGATGGAAGCCGAGTGAATTCAAACATCAAGGAAATTTCGCGATTGGCGAAGATCGCCGACGTGCCCGAGCAGCGACCCGCCATTCGCAAGCGAGCATTGCAGAGCATCGCGCTGGAGCAACAGGAATTAAACGATAACGTAACTGCGTTGGGAAGCGCTGAACGCAATGCCGCAAATGAAGCAACGAAGCGCATTTCACGCGATGAACTCACCTCGCAGATGATACTTAACTCAGATAATTTGCGCTTGGGTAATGAATGGCAATTGAAGCTGGGCGAACAGAAACGCAAGCGGGAGTTGGATGCCGCGAATTCAGAGAACCTCGATCCCGAACAGGTTCGTGAGTATCTCGACCATTTCAATTTCCTGAACATTCACTGGCGTCCCGGCACGATTAAACAGAAGGAAATGGACGTGACGCTTCCGTCGCTCCAGGACATGCGACTGGAGGATCTTCGTTTTCTGCTGCGGTTTCCGGGGTATCGTCGGGGCGAACTTTCTCCGCCGCCGTCGGCTCCAGCGCCGGAACTCGAAAAAGCGTTCGTGTCTCAGAATGGAATTCTTGAAGCAGACAGCGGGAGAACCGCGATTGAAAGTCATCTCGGTGGATTTCAGTCGGACGAAAAACGCATGGCGGATCTGCGGATGTCGCAGCTCAATTTCCGCGGAGTGGAAGTCCATCCGGAACTGACGCTGACGTTCCGCTCGAAGAGCAAAACGCAAAACATCGCCGCGCTGGCCGCATTGATTGCGCTGGGAATCGCAGGGTTTGTGATTTGGAAAATGAAGCGCCGCACCGCGTAATTTGATCCAGTTTTTACGATGCGGTAGGTCGGAGGGGGAGGACTACAATCCGAACTCTTCGATCTTCTTGCGCAACGTCGTGCGATGGATGCCGAGCAGGGCGCTGGCCTTCACCTGATTGCCGATCACGCGTTTCAGCGTCGTT
>JANXLS010001020.1 GCA_025355035.1 Planctomycetota bacterium
GTCCGGTGATGCACCCAGGCACAGAATGGTACCGCGGATCACTCGGCACTTTCGCCTGCGGTTGAAGAAAGTACAATCAGCTATCTTCACGCTCGCGCACTTTTATTTAGACACCGAGAGACACGATGGACGATATTTTGAAAGCTGCCAAAAACCAAGCCCGGCCCCATGCCATTCGCGTTCGCGGCGCACGAGAGCACAATTTGAAGAATGTCGATGTTGATATTCCGCGCGACAAGCTCGTCGTCATCACCGGACTGTCGGGATCCGGAAAATCGAGTCTTGCGTTCGACACGATCTACGCCGAAGGGCAGCGGCGCTATGTGGAATCGCTCTCGGCGTATGCCCGGCAGTTTCTTGAAATGATGGAAAAGCCGGAGATGGAATCCATCGACGGCTTGACGCCAACCATCGCCATTGAGCAACGGAGCGGCTCCAGCAACCCGCGTTCGACCGTTGCGACGACGACCGAAATTTACGATTACCTGCGCGTCTTGTTTGCGCGCGTGGGGACGCCACACTGTCACGTCTGCGGCCGCGTGATCGAAAGCCAGTCTGCGGAAAAGATCGTCGATAAAATTATGGAGATGCCGGAAGGCACGCGCCTGAACATTCTTGCGCCGCTGGTCCGTGGACAGAAGGGCGAGCATCGGGAGATTTTTGTTGCGGCCCGGCGCGAAGGGTTTCAACGCCTGCGCGTGGATGGAAAAATCGTGGATGCGCGCGAAGTCGAATCGGTGGCGAAAACGTTCAAACACGACATTGAAGCGGTCATTGATCGCGTCATCGTCAAGCCGTCGCTTCGAACGCGATTGACCGACACAGTGGAGCTTGCGCTCAAAGTCGGCGAGGGCCTCGTCATCGCCAACGAAGTCGAGGCAACGCACGCGCCCGACAAAGAGATCGATGCACCCGCCGATTCGGAGAAAACAGAAGCGAAGACGAAGTCGAAAACACCTGAAGTCGCCAAAGGGCGCGACCACCTCTTCAGCGAAAAATACGCGTGTCCTATTCATGGCTCGGGGCTGGAAGAACTGTCGCCGCGAATCTTCTCCTTTAATAGTCCCTACGGCGCGTGTCCGACGTGCGCGGGGCTGGGCACGAAAATGGAGGTCGATGTCGATCTTTTGATTCCGGACAAAAAGCTGGACATCGACACTGGCATCGTCGGCCAACTGTGGCGACTGGGCCATGCGTACGCGATCTGGTATGGCCGCGCCATTCGACGATTCTGCAAATCGGCCGGTGTGTCGTTGACGACGCCCGTCGAGAAGATTCCGAAGGACGTGTTCAAGGCCCTCCTTTATGGAGTGAATGCCAAACAGGAGAAGGATTGGGGCGTGAATTGGAAGGGCCTCGCCATTTCCCTGACGGAACGGTTTCACGCGACTGAAAACGAGAACATTAAAGCGAAGATTCATGAGCTGATGTCAGACCTCGGCTGCCCGGATTGCAAGGGCGCGCGTTTGCGTCCGGAAGTCCTTTCGGTTCGCGTCGGCGGAAAAAACGTCAGCGAAATCGTCTCGATGAACATCGAAGTCGCGACGACATTCTTCGGCGGGTTGCCGATGGAAGGCGAGAAGCAAAAGATCGCTGCGCCGATTTTGAAGGAAGTCGGCGAGCGGCTCGGATTTTTGAATGATGTCGGACTCGGTTATATCACGCTCGACCGGACCAGCGGGACGTTGAGCGGCGGCGAAGCGCAGCGCATTCGGCTCGCAAGCCAGGTCGGATCGAAGCTCGTCGGCGTCACCTATGTGCTCGACGAACCGACGATCGGACTGCATCAGCGCGACAACGATCGGTTGCTCGACACGCTGATTAAATTGCGCGATCTTGGCAACACGGTGTTGGTCGTCGAACACGATGAAGACGTGATGGCGCGCGCGGATTATCTGATCGACATGGGTCCCGGCGCGGGTGAGCATGGCGGGGAAATCACCGGACAAGGGACTGCGATTGAACTGGGTAAGTGCCCGCGTTCGCTCACCGGAAAATACCTGACAAAGCAGCTCGAAATCCCGCTGCCGAAGACGCGCCGACCGATTGACGGGAAGCATTTCATCCGAGTCAAAGGCGCGCGCGAAAACAACCTGAAGAACGTCGATGTCGATATTCCGATCGGCCGTTTCGTCTGCGTGACCGGCGTTTCGGGGAGCGGCAAATCGTCGCTGGTCAACGAAGTGCTCTATAAAAATCTGGCGCGGACGATGATGGGGGCGAAGTTCAAGGGCGGCGCGTGTGACAAAGTGTCGATCCCCAGCGGCGTCATCGACAAGATCATCGACATCGATCAAAGCCCGATCGGTCGTACCCCGCGCTCCAATCCAGCGACGTACTCGGGAGTGTTCTCCCCGATTCGCGATCTGTTCGCC
>JANXLS010001044.1 GCA_025355035.1 Planctomycetota bacterium
CAGTGTTTCGCGGACGTTGTGATCGGTGATCAAGACGCCGACGCCTTTTGATTTCAAGTCGCGCAAAATGCCTTGGATTTCAGTCACCGTGATCGGATCGATCCCGGCGAACGGTTCGTCGAACAAGACGACGCGCGGGCGCAGACTCATGGCGCGCGCGATTTCCAAACGGCGTCGTTCACCGCCGGAAAGCACTGCGGCCTGGCTGCGCCGGACTTTTTCCAATCCCAGCGACGTGATCAATTCGTCCATGCGCGCTTTGCGCTGCTTGCGCGACGGTTCCTGAAGTTCCAGCACCGCCATTAAATTTTCTTCGACAGACAGCTTCTGGAAAATACTGGGCTGTTGCGCGAGATAGCCGATGCCTCGGTTGGCCCGGGCATACATCGGCAGTCGCGTTACGTCGCGGTTGGCGTAAGTGACTTTGCCGCCGTCGGGATGCAGCAATCCCATGATCATGCGGAACGTCGTTGTTTTTCCGGCTCCGTTGCGGCCCAGGAGCCCTACAATTTCGCCGGCACCGACTTCGACATCGACGCCGCGAACAACTTCGCGTTTTCCGAACCACTTGATCAATCCGCTGGCAACAAGCACGGGCTTGGGGGCGGCGACGGGAACTTCATCCATCACGGATCGCCAATTGGCGCCGGACTGGACCGGCGCTCGGACACGAGCCGTGTTGATTCCACTGAGCGCTCCGGTTTCGGCAGCCTGTTCTTCGGAGTACGCTGCGAACGGCGAATCGTGCTCGGGAGCGATCACCACAGCGGGCGCGACGACCGGTTCGGCCTCAGGTTTGATGACGACGACAGGGGGCTGGACCATGGCCGACTGCTCGACGATTTGTGTTGACTCAGCGACATATGGCATTGCAACGTGAACTTCGGATTCCGCAATGACGTGCGCCATTGCGTTTTCCGCAGGCCTGTGAATTTCGCGAATGATTTCAGCAGCATGAACGCGAATTTCCGTTGTGGATGTTGCGTGAGGAGGGTCCGCTTGCAGCACAATTTCCGGTACTGCATTTTCGGCGATTGGGGCTACTTCGTGAGCAGAGAACAGAGACTTCCAAGGGCGCGCGGCGGACGCTTTCGGATCTTCGATTGGTTGAGCGAATACGGCATCCGGCGGTGTTTTCGCGACAATAGGCTTCCATAGAAGTGAGGGCGGCGGCTTCACCGCTTCGGCAGGAACGATTTCGAGGCCGTCGTCATTCGATGCGTGCATCATCTGGGACAGCGCGCCGGGGTCCCGCGTCGGTTCCGCTATGGACGGCGCAGGCTCGTTGACCATCTGGCTGAAAATTTCCGCCGGGATGCGTAGCGTTCGGGCATTCTCGGGGTTGGCGTGACCTTCGCCTTCTGCTGGCGATTTCGATTCGTCGTTCGGCATTCTGTTCGTTTGTCCTGAAGGTCCGTGTCCGTTTACTTGATCATCTTGCAACGCGAGAGCGGCCAGCCGACGATCCATGCGCGGCCCATCAATCGTTCGCGCGGCACAAAGCCCCACACGCGTCCGTCAGAAGAAGAAGGTGAGTTGTCGCCCATCATCAAGTACTCGTTTTCCTGAACGTTGATCACGAGATTGCCATCGTCGTATTTGGCGTTCTCGCGCGAACGCGATCGGCGCGAATCGTTGTCGAGCCCGCCCCACGCGTTTTGCAACACCGTGGTATGGAAAAGATCGCGCGAAACATTCAGTACCATGACGCTGCCTTTAACATCTTTGAAGCCGACGCGCACAATCGCTTCTGCGGCATTGTTGAGATTCCCCGAGAGCGGTTGAACGTCGATGGGTCGGCGTTCGATTTCGACGCCGTCCAACGTTGCGATCACCGTCGCATCGACATACGCCAAAGACAGCGTGTGATCGCCGGGCGCGAGCGCCGCAGTTTGCTTCTGAACGAAATTCTGCCTGCCTGCCTTGCCCTCGCCAACACCGTCGTCCGTATCGGCTTCGCCACCGCCGGGAATATTCCAGACGGATCGGCGCAACGAGTTGCCGACTTCGAGATGCATCGATCCGAACGCTTCAACGTGAATGCGGAGATCGAGTTTTAAATCGCCGACCGAGAAATGGCCGCCGTAAAAAAAGTTCGTGAAACCCTGCCCCACCCCTTTGCCATCCAATTTCGTACCGTCCGCGTAGACTCCGTTCCGCGTCACGGGAAAGAAAACATGTTTGCAATTCGGGCATTGCACGCCGTCCCATGTGTTGGATACGACCGCTTCAATGTCTTCGGGTTGTGTGTTCGGATTGCGCCATGAAATCCCATCGGTCGAGTGCAACGGAGGGAGATGAGCCGCCGGGCATTTCAGGTGCGTGAACGGCCAGCGCCCCTGCTTCAAATAGATATTTGAGATCGGGAACGCATACGTTAAATCGACGGGTGTCGAGCCGTCGAGTTGCAGCGCTTTGTCGGTCAGCGTCGCGCCTTTTTCCGCTCCGGTCCAGGGGAATGCGAGCGCGGCTAATTGCTTTTTGACGATGGCTTCTTCGTTCGCGTCCGACAGATTGGGATCGGAGAAGCGCGGTTCGAACGCTTTGGACACCGGGAACCAGAGCGCGTTTTGAACGTCGTCGCCGCGTTCCTGCCACTTGCGAATGATCGAGTACCGCTTGGCCTGGCGATCGTACAAAAAGAGGTCGCCGCCCGAAATCATGATGCGATCGCCGGGCAATCCCGTCAGTCGCTTGATGTAGTTGATGTCCTGTTTTTTGTCGGCGTGTTCGTCCCATGTAGTGCTGTATTCAAAGACAGGCACGTCGAAGCGGCGCGGTTCGGACGCGATGGCGTTCTGGCTCCACGCGTAACTCATGCCGCCCAAAATCACGACCGCAGTTCCGACGGCCCAGCGCACGCTCCCCGAATTCATTTTCAACATCGAAAAATGACGCGCGTACCAAACGATAGTCTGCAACGCCAAAACACCAAGCAGGCCCAACGCGACGTAATCAAACCACGTTTGATAGAAGTCCATACGGAAGCTTTTGACAACGACAGGTACCATCAAAAAGATCGTCAGGAAGAAGGGTTTCACATCGCGTAGCCGACCGAATCGGGTGTAGTCCACCGACCACGAAAGGCCTTGAAGTATGAGCACCAGGAACGCTCCAGCGGCAATCAAAGCCTGGCCGACCGAAACGTAAGCGAGCTTATTGGTGAGGATGCGATCGCCGAAATTTTCGTGTCCGATCAGCGTCGGTTCCATCGAACCGGATGGAATCTTAAACGGTTCGAGCAGGTAGATTCGCCCCAGGACAATAAAGCCGATCATCAGCGCGAGCGAGTACCACGAGTCGCCAAACGGCTTCGCGTTCGGATCTTTTTCAGAAAGTGTATCGTCGGACACGTGAGCCGGACCCTCTAATAGGTGATGTTCAAAACGAGCGAGTTTATCCGACACGGGCCGATCAGCAACGAATTTGCACAGAGTTCTACTT
>JANXLS010001049.1 GCA_025355035.1 Planctomycetota bacterium
ATCCGGTCGTATCCGGCGAACGCGTCCGCTTGCAGATGCCCATGGAAACTTTTCAAAAACTTCTCCGGACCGTCGCGGCTTCGAGACGGCGTGAAGTCGAACACGGTGAACGGCTGATCGTCGTCGCCGACGTAGACCCAGAAACGCGCCGTCTGCGTTTTGCCGTGGCCGGGATCGAGCATGTCGATCGGCGTGTCGTCGGTGTGGATTTTGCGCGAGGATTTTACATGCGACGCCATGCGGTGGCGCAGCGGTTCGAGCAGCTCGGCGACCTGGCCCAGCCAGCCGCATTGCGTGCTGCGCGGGATGTCGAGGCCCAGGCGCTCAAAGATATTTTCCTGGCGATACAGCGGCTGGTGGTCTCCGAATTTGCTGACCGCGATCCACGCCATCAGGCCCGGGCCGGCAAGACCCTTGTCGATCACTTTGTCTGGCGGCGGCGCGATCGCGGGTTTTTCCTGACAGGTCTTGCAGGCGTATTTGATCCGCGCATGTTCGATGACTTTGAAACTCGCCGGGATGTACTCCAACTGTTCGCTGCTCTCTTCGCCAAAAGGCTGCATGGTTTCGCCGCAGCAGGAACATGCGCGCTCGGATTCCGGCAGCGTGTGTTCGATGCGTTCGCGCGGCAAATCTTTGGGCAACGGCTTGCGGCCGCCGCCGTGCTTTTTCGGTTCGGATGAAGCGGTGTCGGACTCCGCTTCCGCTTCGGCGGGAGGCTCGCTGGGACGCGCGGGCAGCTCGAAGAGCAGTTGTTGCCCGGGTGGATCGGCACGCTTTTCGGACGACTGACCGAAGTGCTGACGCTTGAGATTTTCCAATTGAAACTTGTAGCGTTCGGCGCGCTGACGCTCCGTTTTATACTTTTCGAGATGCTCGTTCGCGCGCTGATAGTTCTCCATGACGAGAACTTTGAGAGCTTCAATGTCATCGGGTAAATGGGGCCGCGTCATAGGTGTATTATCGACGCTTTTTCGCGCGGAAAAAATGCAGGAATTCAGCGCGAAATCGAAAATCTTTTTTGCCGCCGCGATCCCGCCAGTTCGATGCCTTCCAGGATCAGCGCCAGCTCCGCCGCGTCAAGCTGCGCGCAGCCTTGGTCGAGTTTCGGCACGCGAAACGAGCCTGCCTCCAAGCTACAGGTCGGGCACGCGCCGCAGGATGTTGAAGAACGTCATTATTTGGATTTGGTTGATGCGAAAGAATCATCGCAGGCGGTTTGGGATGTACTGAACGGCACCCGTTCCTTGGATGGAACCAGTCGCGTTGTTGAAGTGAAGGCTGTGGTCCCATACACCAAGAATCTACAAAACGTGGACTACGGCGGGGACTACGAAACCAAAAACAAACCTGCGACAACGAATTTTAACTCAATTCCATCGACGCAAGCCTTGTATTTAATGAATGATATGAAAATGAAGGGGGTGGGAATCGAACCCACGACCAACGGCTTAAAAGGCTTTGAGTATCGCCTATTATGCGCTTGGTTCCTATGAGAAATCTGCTACAAAATCTGCTACAAAGTCATTTTTTGACGTCAGCGAAAGGAGCAGATTTCATGGCGAGCGTTAAGATTTCAGACGGC
>JANXLS010001058.1 GCA_025355035.1 Planctomycetota bacterium
GTCTCGCCTTCGCCATAAAACTCCACGTTCTGCTTGTAGCCCGCCGGTTTTTCCTGCGGCAGCGCCGTCATTTGCCAGCGACCTTTTTCGTCTTGGAAACCGGGCTTCGTGTAGGTCTCGAAATTCTGCACCAGCCCGCGCACGGCCGGGACTGCCTTGTTGCGCTCCCAGCGCAGCGCCCACGTCGAGAACTTCACTTTATACCAGCCGCTCGACGGCGGATTGAAGCGGTCGATTTGAATGCCCTCCGGCTGATGCGCACCGATAACGCCCGTGAGCACCGCGACAGAATCCGCATCGCCATCGAAATGCGCGGCGCGGTAGCAATTCCCGAAATCATCGCGCGGATTGCCGACGATGCTCGTGGTGAGGCCTGGCGCAATAGCAAGCCCCTTCAACGGAGCCGCGTTGTGGCTCGAAATGGCCGAGCGCACCGTGTCCTGTTTCGCCGCTGGTTGACGCCAGGTTTTCACCTCGGGCTGTGCCGCGGTCGGCACGAGCGCCTTGCGCAGCGCGAGGTCCGCCGCCGCGAGATATTTCGTCATCTGCACGTGCGAGATGTCCAGCGCGCCCGACACTTTATCGAAGCCAAACTGCTGCCCATCCTCCGGCAGATTTTCCTGCACCCGCAGCAGCGGCAATCCGAGCAAATCGCGCAACGTATTTTCATACTCCACGCGGTTCATGCGCCGCACCGCAGTGCGCCCGGATTCTCCCGCCAGCTCCGTTTCTTTTGCGTGCACCGTACTGCTCAGTTCCGCCAAAAACTCCTTCAGCGCTTCCGGCGCCGGCTGGGCTTTTTTCTTCGGCGGCATCTCGCCCGCCAGCGCCCGGTCAAACATCCGCACCATCAGCCTCAGTTGATCCGCCCCGCCGTGTTTGGCATCGAGTTTCTCCAGGCTAAACCCGCCCTTCATCACCGCCGCATCGTGGCAATCCGCGCAGTGGGCCTCAAGAAACTGCCGCACCGCAGGCGTGAACTCTCCCGCCCTGAGCGGCGCGGCACAGAAAATGGCGAGCAAGGAAACGCAGATGAGATTGGCGATAGAAAGATGCGGCATATTTAGGCAACTGGCGCTTAGACTTGAAAAATTTCGTCTGTCCCGAACATTTGCTAATGTTTTTGCGCTTACACCGCACTCCATAATCAGCCAACGAAAATCTTGCAATCAAACTCCCGAGCAAACGGCACATTGCTTATAGTGTGACTATCGCCGGAAAGCAGTGCGCG
>JANXLS010001097.1 GCA_025355035.1 Planctomycetota bacterium
AAGGGCGCGGGCTTTCGCGAATTCGTCGCGGGCCTTATTAAAGTGCGAACGCTTTTCATTGTCGGGCGCGGCTTGTCCACGGCGGAGGTAGAGGCTGCCCATCGAGAGATGCGGTTGCGGCCAGAGCGGGCGCAGGGTTGCGAGTTCTTCGAGGAGCAAGAGGATTTCACGTTCGTTGGATTCGAACGGTTTAGGGACGGCCAACGCGATTCGCGCTTGGATGAGTTCGTTGGCGGCTTCGGGGTCGAAAGGCGCAACGTCGAAGGCACGGGTGCTGGCTTCGACGAGGCCGATCTTTGCCTGGACTTTGCTGAGATCGCTGCGCGTTTTTTCGGGTTGGGTGGCGATCAGTTGGAGATAAGACTGGAGATCCTGAGCTTCGGTGCGTGCGACTCCGGAGTAAAACGGGATCCAGAAGGCGGTGGGAATCAGGAGGAGACCCAGTGCGGCGGTCAGCCATCCGGAACGCGCGGTGAGAATGCATGTCCGCGACGATTCGATTTTTTGGGACGCGTCAGCTTCGCCCCAAAACAATCCGCCGATCGCGAAAAGCGAGATCATGACGGCTTGCGCTTTGAAATCGAAATCGACTAGTTGGTGCATCAGGATCGCTCCGGCTGCGGCTCGATAACCGTGGAGCATTGCGTTGGAATCGTCAGTAGTTTGGGATTCATTTTTTAAAAGCATTCTGGCATCCCAACGCAATGCGGCGAAGACGAGCAGGAAGAGGATTGGGAGGACGAGTGTTTCGAGCGCGCACGCGACGCTTAATCGATCCGCCGCACCTTGAAAAAGGGAGAAGACGTCGCTGGCGTTGAAAACTCCGAACGCGAGGATAAAAAACATCCAGGCGAATGCTCCCGCGGTGGGAACGAGGAAGTCGGGATCGCGGACTTGCAATTCTTGAGTGATCGACGCGATTTCGAGATGGAAGGGTTTGGACGCTCGGCTGTTTCGAAGAACGAGCCACCAGATCAGCCCGTAGAAGATTGGTCCGAGCACGCCGAGTTCAGCGAGCAGGCTGACGAATTCGTTATGCGGATCTTTGACTTCCCAGCCCATCGGCGTTTTGAAGATTGAGTACCATTCGCCGAAACCACCGACGCCGACGCCTTGAAGCGGATGGCGAATGAACATCGCGAGCGCTGAGGTCCAGTAATCGAAGCGCACTTGCATCGAGAGCCCGTAGTAGCGCGACGGCACAATCCCGGCCAATCCGAGCACCAGCATGACGAGCACGATTGCAACACCGGCGAAAGCCAGCTTGTTGAGTATTGGGAAGCGTGTGTTGAGGCGTTGTACTGCGAAGAACCCGCATCCGAACACAAGGGCAACGCCGCCCCCTTTTGAGCCGGTCCAATACAGTGTCACGAGAAGCAGCGCACCGATCGCCGGAAAAAGGAGCGTGCGAATTGTGCTGGGACGAATTCGCAAGGAATCCCAAGTGTGGCCGAGCAATAAAAAGAATCCGACGAGTAGATAGGCGGCGAGCGAGTTGGGGTTGCCGAAGGTGGCGAAGGCGTCGTCGCCATTGAAACGGTCGAGGCCTATTTTGCTGTTGAGCGAATCGGGCAGGAGCGTTTCGCCTGTCGCGATCAAGTGGCGCATGCGCGGGAAATCGACTTTGACCTGCCACGTAGCGGCGCAGGCGACGACGACGATCATGGCGATGCTGGCGCGGATGAACGCGGAGCGAAGACGGGGGTCGCTGCGTCCGGCGAAATAGCCGGCGAGCAATACGAGTGCGTAGAGAATCGCGTCGGTGGCGAGCGGGATGGAAGTGCCCATGTTGGGCGCCTGGAGCGCGCCAAACACGAAGAGAGCGGTCCACAGAATGACCGCAAGAACCAGCTTTTCGGGCGCAGCGCATTTTTCTTTTGAGACGACCGCGCGTAAACCGGCGGTGACGACAAAGAGGATGGTCAGGAGTCCGGCGAATGCGGCGTCTGGCGTGTAGGGGGCGAACTGGTTGGCGAGTGGGCGGGCGACAATCAACAGGCCGCCTAGAATGGCCAAGGCCATGTTCAGCACCTCGCAAAGGCGGTCTTGCGCGGAGAGTGATGTTGCTCGATTGTTTGATTTTTTCTTGCGCATCGGGGCTTTCGTGTGCAGGGCATCCGGGTCGAATTAAGAGTGAAATCTACGATAGCGGTTGTCGCGCGAGTTGCTAGTGTCCTGTATGCTAAATCCGTTGAATTATTCGCCGGCTATTTCGCACGTGATCGAGGCGCAGTCGCCGGAGCATGTTCACGTAACCTGTGACCGCGACTGCAACGAAGAGCGCGTGCGAAAGAGCCAAGAAGAATTCACGGATTTAGCGTACAGGGCGCTAGTTCGCGGGATCGTTTCACGACTTCCGTTTGACCTTTTGCGCAGCAAGGTGAAAATCCTTTCTTCGAAAATACGAATTGGGGGCTTGGAGCGGCGAGTGAAAATTTCTCTTTATCTGCATGCGTGGCAAGGTGTTTTGATGTTCCTGATGGGCATCGTATGTGTGCTCGCGTCGTTCGGCGGTTATGTGCTGTCGGGCGGCGGCGAGGAGCTTTTGCGCCGCGCGCTGCTGAATGTGACAAGCGGCAAGGCGACGTACGATTCGTTGCGCGTGAACTGGCGGTCGAGCCGGATTGAAGTGTCGAACATTCGGCACGAGGATTTTTCGTGGCCAAAGGATAACCCAATCGCGGAATTGAAAAATATTCAGGCCGAAAAATTGTTCGTCCAATTGGAAGGCTGGCCGGCGCGGGTGGAGAGCATTACCGTTCAGGGCCTGACGGGTGTTCCCGGCAAACGCGCGGATGGGACTGCAATCACGGCGCGCCCGACGATTCATGTCAGCGATGGCTTTTTGCAGCAGGGAAAATTTCCAGAGAAAAATCCGCCGAAAGATTTGCCGCGCATTCAATTCGTGAATTGCGAATTGGATGTAAAATTGAGCGACGCCAAAGCGTTGGAGATGAGTGGGTGCAAAGGTGAATTGGCGCGCGATGGACAAGGTCGATTGCGCGGCGGATTCAGCTTGAGCAAGCTCAACGACAAGCCATTTGAACTGACGCTGGAAACGCTTGAGGACGGCCGATGGGTCGTGACGGGCAAAAGGATTCAGCTCGATACGGCCACGGCGTTGGACGGGTCGAAGAAGAATCCGTTTGCGTCGAAGATCGATCCGGTGGGCGTGTTGATTCAATCGCTTTTCAGCGGCGAAATGGGCGCGCATGGGATGCTGACATCGCTGCATGTCGCCGTGCAGCCGGCCCGCGTGGGGTTGCCGTTTTATTGTGAAGGCGATGTCGGGTATTCGAACCTGACGTTGTATCTGTTGCCGCCGGAAGGGAAATCGGGGAAGGCCTTCCCCTTCTATATGGCGATGCTCCTGGGCGTCGATGGGAAGCAGAACGAGAACTGGCTGCCCCGTATGTTGCAGGTCGAACAGATTACGACGGGAGCGATGGGCTGGGTGTCGTTTCACATGAACGACGGCCGATTGGATTTCAGCTGCGACGAAGGGCTCGGCAGTGCATTGACGGGAGTGCGCGACGGTGTGCCGCTCCCGGCGCTGGAATCGTTGAAGGGATCGGTTGAAACCGACGCTTCGAATCTTCCGAAACGGATTGTGCTGCGCGGATTTGTTGGGAGCGAAGTGAGTTTCGAGACCCGCATCGCATTGGAAGACGATCGATCGCGGACAACGGAGTTGCTGCTGCTGCCGCGATCGGGGGACTCCTCTCATTTGAATTTTGGGCGGCCGTTGTGGCGGTTTGAATCCCGCGTGAAAGATTACGTCAGCGTTGCAAACCGGGCGGCGGATCTGGCGCTCGCGGAGTTCGAAGTCGAATCGACGATCCAATCGACTCCGCTTTCCGACTGGCTGCCAATGGGTATCAAGCAATTTTCGGGACGCATCCATGCCAAGGGCGGGTTTCACAATTTGAATGGGAAGGCATCGAACGGCCGGAAGTTGGCGATCGACGAATTGAGTTGGGACAACGGCGCGATCGTATATGGCGGCGCGGAGCAGCGAAAGGTTGGCGCTGAGATGCAGCCGTTTTGGGAGGCGCTGCATTCCGTTTTCGCCACCAGTAACGCAGCCACGATTCATGGGCTTCAAGCCCGCGCGACCGCGGAAGTTTATTTCGATGAAAATCTGGAATGGTGGCGATTGCATGTGGGCGACGGGACATTGAAGTCCGCGTGGATCGAAGGTAACGGCGATATGACTGCGATCGCTCCTCCGGAGTTGAAGTTGCTCTGCGATTGGAATCGCGAAGTGAAATCGGAGATCAAATCGGCGGATGTTTCGATTGCTTCGAGCGATTGGAGCGTCGCACTGAAAGGCGGTTGGGTTCAGAGCAAGAGTGCTGCGCCAACCGGGGAATTCAAGTACAGCGAGAAGAATGTGCCGTTGAACTTTCATCCGGCGCGCGGCGTGTTGGGAGGAACGGCGGCGGTCCAGAACGGGCGTGTGCATCGGGAGATGAACATGCAGGTTCGGACGGATGGGGTTAAGGTTGAGGCGGTGAAATAATTTTCGACACACGGTTTTTATGAAAACGGCGATTGTGTTCGGCGGGTGCGGGACGTTCGGATCCATCGTTGCTCGCGATCTCGCGCGGCGCGCTATTCCCGTGGTTGTCGCCGGGCGCGATGCCGCGAAAAATAAGCGCTTCGCCGCCGAATTGGGAGCTCCGCATCGGGCGATGGAATGCGATGTAAAAAGCATCGCGTCGTGCCGGGAGGCGTTGACGGGCTGCGGGGGTAGCGAGAGTGTTGCGGTCAATTGTGCCGGGCCTTTTTCACATTTGGGGCCAGCGCTGCTGGAAGCGTGCCTTGAAGTTGGCTGCCATTATTGCGACATCAACGACGATCGATCATATTTCAAACTTGCGCGCGGAATGAATGACGCGTTTGCCGCTCGTGGCCTCGCCGCTGTCTGCGGGTGCGCGAGTCTTCCCGCGATCTCAGGCGCGTTGGCCATCCGATTGCGCGGAACGGGTACGGCTCCTGAGCGGGCGCGGGCAACGTTGTTCATCGGGAACAGAAATCCGAAGGGGTTTGCTGCAATTAACTCGGCGGTGGAGTCCTTGAATCGACTGATTTCCGCACCGCAGGGAATTGTCTATGGATTTCGAGACGGTGAGACAATCCCGATACCCCAGCCGTTTGGTCCGCGCGCTGCTTATAATTTTGAAAGCCCGGAGTATGATCTTTTTCCCAAGCTATTGGGCGTATCCTCCGTGTCTGTGAAAGTCGGATTTGAATTGCGCTTGTCCAACGGCATTTTCAATGCGTTGGCACATTTGCCCCAGGGCACCTTGGGTTCTCGATTTGCACAGCTCATCTGTTTTTTGGGAAACAAAATTCCCGATGTCGGCTGTTCAGGAGGCGCAATCGTAACGGAGCTTTTCTGGAGCGACGGTCGCGTTGAAGTCGGGACCGTTTCGTCGGCAACTCAAGGACAGAAAATGGCCGTTATGCCGTGCATCTTTGTGGCGTTTGATTTGTGCACCAGAAACAGCGTGCCTCCCGGTTTTTCGACGGCATATGCTTTTCTAGGTGCCAATACCCTCCTGAGCGGAATGGAGTACTGGGGTTTTTCAGTCCAACCAGGGCAGGTTGATAGCCCGCCCTGCGATTCTTGGATAAAAAATAATAGTCGAACTGGCGGCCCGTCCTCCTCTCGCTAGAGCGTTTTTCAAATGGATGGAGACAAAGATGCGCCGCGCCGGTCAAGCGGGACGAGGAAGACGAGCGAAACGTATTTGGAGACTACGTTAAGCGAGTCTGTCGAAGTACCGCGCAGCCCGCCGCAAGCAGATTTGTCTTCAGACATTTGAAAACCGCTCTAGCAATTTAATTACCATTAAAAAGAAACCCGATCGATTTTTGATCGGGTTCCCTCTACCGTTTCTCGTTCGAGAAATCAATAGATGCGCGCGAGAGGACTCGAACCTCCAATCCGATTAAGGAACCAGCACCTCAAGCTGGCGCGTCTGCCAATTTCGCCACGCGCGCGTTTATTCCGGCAAAGTCCACACCCTCAGCAAAGCGAATGTAAAACTCTTTAGCAGATACTAGCGGTTTCACAATTGGTGTCAAACAGAGAAAGGATTTTAACGAAAATTGCCGAAAAACCGTTCAACCCTTTCTTCGTCTCTTTGGATCAGCGTGAGATTTAAATCGAGGCATTTTCGGTTACAAAGATTTGTTATCTTGTTTCCGGAACCATTCGCTCAATAACGCATTCGTAGCGGTGTATTCATTTGAACTTAGTACTCAAGTCATTCAATAGAAAATTATTCTCAAACTCAATTGAATGTGGTTGACAGCTTCGCGCATCGAAGTATCCTACGACTGTCTGAGAATGATTCTCAATTCGGAATTGCGATTGGAGCAAGGCTATGAGTGCGGATCGGCTTTGTTGTTGGAAATCAGGGGAAGAAGGCGTCGTCACCGGTGTTCACGGCGACTGTACCCTCATGACTCGCCTGCAGGAATTGGGCGTCGTTCCCGGTGCGTGGGTTCGCATGGTTCAGCACGGTAGCCCCATGTTGATTCAAATCGGCAACAGCCGCATTTGCCTGCGGCGCGACGATGCAAGGAATGTCGGAGCGGATGTGCTGGAATACCGCGGGTAGTTTCCAGTACGTAGCGATTGGTTCGCTGAACTTCGCGCAAAAATATCAGACCTTTCGAGCCTCGTTCTAAATTGAATCCGTGAGCTTCGACGATTCAACTTTCACAACTGACTTTTCTAATCGAAAGTAAAAGGGGCAGAGATTGGTTACGCTTGATCAACTCAAACCCGGCCAGCGCGCCAGCGTCGAACGCATTCACGGCGAAGGATCGGCAGTCTACCAGCGCTTGATGGAAATGGGTGTTTTTGATAGCGCCGAAGTGGAAATCATCCGCTTCGCCCCGCTCGGCGATCCGATGGAAGTCCGCGTTCAAGGTTATAATCTTTCCATCCGGAAAATCGACGCCAAGCATGTCGAAGTAAAACTTCTGTAAGAATGAGGTCAACGTTCAAAGTCCGAACCTCTGAACATCTAATCGTGTATCTTAACTTTGAACTTTGAACCGATGTCATTATGAGCGAATTACAAAAACCAAAACGAACCGTCGCTGTGATCGGAAATCCGAACACCGGCAAGAGCACCCTTTTTAACGCGCTAACTGGGTTGAAGCAGCACGTCGGCAACTACCCGGGCGTCACGGTCGAACGCAAAGTGGGCACAGCCCAGTTGGACCCCAAAAACTCAATCGAACTGATCGACCTTCCCGGCACGTATAGCCTCGCCGCGCGCAGCCCCGACGAAATGATCGCCGTCGATGTCCTGCTCAACCAAATGCCCGGCGCGCCAACCGTTGACGCCATCCTTGCCATTGCTGACGCAAGCAATCCGGAGCGCAATTTCTATCTCATTTCGCAATTGCTTGAACTCGATCTGCCCGTCGTTGATCT
>JANXLS010000342.1 GCA_025355035.1 Planctomycetota bacterium
TCTTGATGAACGCAAAATCCGCCATGTAAAGCGGAGACGGTGGCAAGCGCGGCAGTTGTTCTTTGCTCATCTCGTCGAGCGCGGGGATGGAGAGCAGCAGGCGTCCGCCCGGTCGTAGCAGCGCCATCATTTTATCGATCGTTTGTTCGAGTCGCGGTTTAATGTCGGGGATATGGTCGAGCGTTTCTGTGCAGATTACACCGCTGCATGTTCCGGGCTTCAAGCTGTTGGCATCGAGCGTCGCAATTTCGAACGAGCAGTTTTCGACTTTGTGTTCCTTTTTTAATTGATCGCCGACGACGAGGCGCGATTCGTCGGGATCGATCCCGATGACGTGCGCGCGCGGTTTTTTTACGGCCATGTTCAACGAGAGAATGCCGTAGCTGCAGCCGATGTCTGCAATGGTGCCTTCGTGCGGCATCAGGCGCAACATGCACTGCATGCGATGCATGGCGACCCAGTGGATCGGTTGGAAAACGCCCTGGGCGGCTTCGATATGGCCGCGCCAAATTCCGGTGTTGCGGTCGAGGTAAATCCACTCGTCTTTGACGTACTGAATTGACATGCAGCGCTCCGATGCAGAAATAACGTTCCGGCGATTCTGGATTAATCCGGCGCAATCGCAATGAAAAATCGTAAACGTTCGCACCTCTTTTTTGTTTCTCTCACACAGGCGCGAAGGCGTAGATCAAAGCGGGGATGAGAGGGAAATTATTCGGATTGCAGTCAATTCATAATCTTAACATTTCCCCTTGCCGTTCTTAGCTAGCGTCTTTTCGCCTGTGCGAGAGACCATTCGCGGGCGGCAAAAAATGTTTGGATTTTTCTGGACCTTTGATGGCGTTTCGAGTCTATTATCACCTCATATCTGTATTCTGTGTCGCTGGAGATGGACATGTCGAAGGGCCTTCGCATTGCGTTGCTTCTTGAGCTGCCACTAGCCGTCTGTGCGCTTTGCGCCGGGGAAGCGCCACGACCTGCGCCGGCGATTCCCGGTTTCGTCCCGATCAATTCGATGACTGACGACGATCTAGACATGAGTGCGCCGGCAAAATTCGATGAAGTCGTGCACGATCTTGTTGAGCAATTGTTGAACAAGCATCAACCCCAGATGCAAAAAGATTCCCTGCATTTGATGCGAACAAAGGAGAATGCGGCGCGCGACGCGGTGAACGAGAAAGAACAGTTTACGGTCAACGCTCAGGACGCGGCTCGAAAATTGGCTGGGCTGGGCAAACGTGCCGTGCCGGATTTGACGTATCTGTTTAAAAAGAATTGTAACCACAAAGCGAAGGATGCGGATGCTGAACGTGCCGCTCAGATTGCGTATTATTCAGCGTGGGCTCTGGCGCGGATTCGCACGGCTGAAGCCGCTCACGCGCTCATACCGCTGATGACGGACCCCACGGCTCCGTCGGATTTGCGGCTGATCGCGGTCAATGCTTCGGGCTGGGAAAAGAGCGCGGAAGGTATTTCGGTGCTTGCGGGTGTCGCGGCGGACGATCCGGATATAGAGATGCGGAAACTCGCGCTGGGACAGATTGCCATGATCCCGGAGTTCTGGGACAAGGCGGAACCGATTTTCGTGAAGGCGTTGAGCGACCCAAACGATGACATCCGCGTGCAGGCCGCGAAGGCGTGTCACTATTCCCACCGTTTTGTGTCGGCCAATACCAAGCTGATTGAATTGATCGAGAAGGACCCGTGCATGATGGTGCGGATTTATGCGATGCTGACGGTGGCACGGTTGAAAGTATTTAAAGCGCAACCGGTTTTGATACGCGTTTTGCAGGACAACAACGCAGACGAGAAGATTCGCAAGCAGGCGTTCAATGCACTGACTGCGATTACGGATGTCCCGTTCAGAAGTGTCGAGAACGTGATGAGTTGGTGGGAAAAGACGGGCAAGATTGAAGCTGAGAACTATGCGCGCAACGAGCAACTTGCGATCGAACGCGCGGACGACATCAAGAATAAACGACCGATCAAACTCGCTCCGAAGAACATGTCCCTGAACGACGATTCGTCACTCACCGGCGCGATCATTCGAGCTCCGAACGCGACGATTGGTGAAGTCATTCCGCTGAAAGATGGCGAAAAGAACGACGCGCCAAAAGCGGAAACGCCTGCTGCGGAATCGACCGCCAAAGACGAACCGCCTCCGACACCGAAAGTCATCGATCCGCCGGATGACACGCTTAATCCGAAACAATCATCGGGGTCGCAGCGGCGACGAGTGCGGAAGACGGAATAGAAGGTTCGACAGCGCATTCGTTTTGTTTCCTATCTCACTAAAAATCGTTTACCGTCGGCACAATCCGGAAACTGCCGGGCGCGATGAAGTGTATTGAATGATGAAAGCGGAAATGCTTATTTTCGCAGGCAGTCAACAAGGATGCTTTGGCATATGAAGTTTGCAGTAAAACTCACCACAATTTTTGCGGCGATCGCGACGGGAACACTTTGCGCCGTAGAACAGTCACAGCCGGATCGCGCGTTTTTAAAGAAGAATTGTTTTGAATGTCACGATGCGGATTCGGCAAAGGGCGGGTTGGATTTGACGGCGTTGAAATTCGATACGCAGAATGCGAAGGTCTTCAACGAATGGGTAACGATTCACGATCGCGTTCGCGATGGAGAGATGCCTCCGAAGAAAAAGGATCGCCCTGCTGAAATTGTGGCGGGGGATGTTCAGGCGTTTTTGAAAACGCTGGCTGAACCGTTGACAAAGGCGGATATTGCGCGCGAGTCCAGCGAGGGACGATCGTCGTGGCGGCGGTTAAACCGGTATGAATATGAGAACACGCTGCGCGATTTGTTTCAAGCTCCGTGGCTGCAAGTGAAACAAATTTTGCCGGAAGATGGCGAGT
>JANXLS010001128.1 GCA_025355035.1 Planctomycetota bacterium
CCAATCCCCGCGATCACCCCCAATAGTTACAACCGCATTTTTGTGCGCTTTAATAACAGCGTAACGCTCGCCAGGGTCGAATCGTTTACCGCGCGCGCCGAAGGAGCCGGTACTGTCCTGGAATGGAATATGATGGCTGAATATCAGAACGCAGGATTTAATATCTGGCGCCGCGACGCCGGGAATTCTTCATCCGCCTGGACGAAAGTAAATACGACGTTGATTGCCGGACGCATGACGAATCCCGACAGCAAGGTTTATCGTCTGTATGACTGGGCGGGGAGCGGCCCTCGCGAATACCGTCTCGAAAGCATCAATATTCAGGGAATTGGAGAGTACTATTCACACGTTGCGCCGGTCAGCGCGAACGCGGTTGAGGATGTGCCGAACCCTGTTGGCGACGACGGATTGGACGCTGCTGCCACAAGCATCCAGGGCGAAATCTCCCAGGGGCGCGGAGCCTTGCTTAGCCGGCGTCTGGCGCAGCGGCGAACCGAAAGATCGCCGTTGTTGTCTGCCCGGATCACCCGTGTCGACAAGAACACAGACGCGTCCGTGTTGAATTCATTGGGATTCACCGCAGCCGCCCGCGGCGCGCAAGCAGAACCTGAGTTACCGATTGAACTCATGCCGCCTATGTTTGGTTCGCGCGGCCTGGCTTTGGGTAAGAGACCATTCACCGGCGCGAAAATTGTCTACAAGGGTAGCGGAGTTATAAAAGTACCGGAGTCGTCGTTGCCGCCCGGTTTTAAAATCGGTGCAGTAAAAATTCAACGTGAAGGCCGCGCACTTTCCGCGTTGGCAAATACCGGAGATGCGCTGATACTATATGGAGCGGGTTACGCCGATGAGTATACGGACAAAGACGCGATTTTCCTGACTCGTTCGGGTTCCCAAGCACTCCCCGGATCACCGCCGCCTGCAAACGGGCTTTTTGATGCCTCCGTATCTGCCGCGACGAGCACGTTGGACACTGTAATTGCTGAATACCATGATGTGTACTTTGACTGGAGTTTGCGCCCGTATACCTACCCACCCTGGTTTTCAAGCCAATACCTGACCGACGGCAGCACGAGCAGTTTTGTTGTCGGCACTCCCAACGCGACAGAGGATACAGGTGTCCTGACGATCAACCTCTGGAGTCTTTCCGGCGGTAATGGGACATCTCCCGATCATCAGATTCAAGCCTTTGTCAACGGCGTGCCCGTCGGCAGCGCCGAATGGGACGGCGGCGGGACAGCCATGGCGCTCACTTTTAATATACCAGCGCGAACGTTGATCGCCGGCAATAATAAGATCGAATTGGTCACGCCGTCAATTCCAAATACTCCCAATCAAATCTCGCTGTTACATTCGTTGTCCGTACGCTATACGAAGGCGCTACGTGCAAACGGGCCGGTTGAAATCACGCACTCGACACAGACGGCACGGGTCTATGAAATCTCTGGATTGTCCGCGGCGACGGTTTGGGTCGTCGACGCACGAACTCCGGATCGCGCACTGCTTGTTCCGTATGATACACGAATAAAAGGCGATGGAACGTATACGGCGCGTTTCACGGCATCAGCTGGCAGCATTGGACGATTTTTGATTGTGCCCGTGGGCAGCGAAATGGCTCCGCTTTCTGTGACTCTCCGCACGGTAAAGCCTGTTCCCCCGAACACCAAATATCTTGCCGTGGGGCCTCTGCGGTTTGCCTCGGCCGTTCAGCCGCTTTTGAGTGAACACAATAAGGAGAAATTGAGGAGTATCTATGCGGATCAAGAAGGTATCTTCGATTATTATGGTTTTGGCCGCTACGGTCCTTCGCCTATTCAACAAGCCGTCCGGTCCGTACGTCCACAATATGTGTTACTGGTTGGCCGCACGACCTACGATTACCTCAATTATTCCGGAGTCAACGTCGATCCGCTGTGTCCTACGTTCCTGGTTTCGACAAGTTTCTGGAGCCAGGCGACAAGCGATGCGTTGTTCGGAGATTTAGGGCGCGGATTTCCAGAGGTCAGCGTAGGCCGGATGCCTGTCAATACGCCGGAGGATCTCACAATTGCCGTCAAACGCACGCTGAACTATAAAGGTATAAACGAGTCAGTCTGGCGCGGCCATCTGGTGGCTGATGCGAGTGATGCCGACGCCGGCGATTTTCCCGTGTTGGCGGACGGTCTGGCCGCGGCCAATTCGCAATTTAGTTGGAGCAAGAATTATTTTGGCGTTCCCATCGAAAATGACCAGCCGAAATTGAATTCTGCGCTGACAACCGCGGCGAGCGGAGGCGCCGACATAATCGTGTATGTGGGACACGGCAACGCGGTGCACC
>JANXLS010001172.1 GCA_025355035.1 Planctomycetota bacterium
TACGACGATCTGTTCCAGGCGCTGTTCATAATCAGCCGGCGGCGTGTTGCGGTCATGGATGCCAAAGTTGAAGTGGATCACGTCCCACTTTCCGTCCCCAAGCCACACGTCGAGCTTCTTGAGGCCGTTGGAGGTTGGACCACAATTCTCCGGCGCTTTGTGAACGTTGGCGACTCCGGCCAGCGCCGTGCGCGTGGCGAGCGTATAGCCGCCGGACACTGAATCCCCGATCAGCAGCACGCGGGGCAGTTTCGGATCGTCCTGAACGAAATCCCAGCATGTGGAGCGCCCCAGTATGCGCTGGCGTTTGTGGATAGGAAGATAAAACCCGTTGCCCAGATTCTCCTGAAGCGTGCGCTCCCATGCCTGCTGATCGGGCGGCAACGTGGCCACGAGCGCCTGGTATTTTTCGTTAATCGCGGCGTCTTCGGCAGCCTTCTTCGCGGCAGCTTCGGCGGCGTTCGTCGGTTCGGCTTGTTTCACAGCATCAGCAGCGTCAACATGGATGCAATGCAAACCGAGAATCAGGAGAGCGGAGAGGATGAACATTCTCATGTCGTAATGGAGGCCCTTCGCTTTAAAGTCGTTGGATGGCACAGCAGCCACAAATTTAGATTCATTTGACTACACCGGCTGTGCAGCAAAATTTTGGGGGCGGTCTGACGGGAGCGTCATTACATTGCAGGTGTGAACTGGAGCCATTCGCCATGTCCTCAAACAATTCAACACATCCAATAGACGCCGGCGTCCGCATCGGCCACGTGCATTTAAAAGTCGCTAACCTGGAAAGGGCGTTGCAGTTCTACTGCGGGGTTCTCGGCTTTGAAATCACGCAGCGGTATGGCACGCAGGCGGCATTTGTTTCGGCCGGCGGATACCATCATCACATCGGGTTGAATACCTGGGAGAGTCAGGGCGGATCACCGCCGCCGGCAGGGACGACGGGCTTGTATCATGTGGCCATTCTTTACCCGACACGAGCGGCGCTGGCAGATGCTTTACGCCGCCTCGTTGCCGCCGGTATCTCGCTGGACGGTGCCAGCGATCATGGAGCCAGCGAGGCCCTGTATCGTCCAGGGGACGTGCCTGCGGATTCACGCGGGCACGTCCATTTCGCACTCTTTCCGTGAGGCGATCATGATCCGAACAATTCCATCACAACCGCCCGAAGATGATTTGACGCTGCCCGAAATCCCACAACCTATTTTATGGCTGCGATGGCCAATTGCGGTCGTCCCGTTTCGTGCGGTCTGATCACGCAATTTCATACCC
>JANXLS010001179.1 GCA_025355035.1 Planctomycetota bacterium
GGCTGGCATCTCGAATGCTCCGCGATGTCGCACAAGCATCTCGGCGTGCCGTTCGACATTCACGGCGGCGGACAGGACCTGCTCTTTCCGCATCACGAAGACGAAAAAGCACAGACCGAATGCGCCTACTGCGAAGAACTCCACAACGGCGAATCCGTCCGCTACTGGGTCCACAACGGTTTCCTGACGATCAGCGACGAAAAAATGAGCAAGTCGCTGGGCAACGTGAAGTGGCTGCGCGAAATGATCTGGCCCGAAGGCCCGCACGATCCGATGACCGTCCGTATGATCTATTTGAGCGCCCATTATCGCGCACCGATCAACTTCGAACCGGGGCTTTTTGACGAAGCAAAAGCGCGGCTGGATCGCATCTACAACGCAATCGAAACGATCGATCGTGCGAACATCGGCACTGGAACGCCTACCGCAACCGCCGCGAAATCGCACGCCATTTCCGCGTTCGAAACCGCGATGGACGACGATTTCAACACCGCCGGTGCCTTGGCTGCCGTCTTCGATCTGGTCTCCGAAGTGAACAAACAGCTCGCATCAAAATCACCCGATACCGCGATGCTCCAAATCGCCCGTCGGGACTTGATAACGATCCTGTCAACGCTCGGACTCCGCGCCGAACGCGCGAACAAACCGTCCGCATCGGATGGCGGCGACAGCCTCAAACTCGTCGATCTCCTGCTTCACGTTCGTCAGGATGTCCGGGCCGCGAAACTCTGGCCCGTCAGCGACAAAATCCGCAACGGGCTGAAGGAACTGGGTTACGAAGTCGAAGACTTGCCGGACGGTAAATGGGCGGTGAAAAAGAAGTGAGCGCGTCGAATCTTTTCGATCTACACATCGCAGCGAGCAAGCTCCCGCCGCTCCGCGCGCGCGGCGTCTCGACGCTGCAAGTCAACGTCGGCAAAGTCTGCAACCAGACCTGCGCCCATTGTCACGTCGATGCCGGGCCTCATCGCACCGAAAGCATGTCGCGCGAAACGGTCCAACACATTCTGCGCGTGCTGCGACAAAATCCGTCGATCAAGACGCTCGACATCACCGGCGGCGCTCCCGAACTCAATCCGCATTTCCGCTGGCTGGCCGGCGTCGCGCACACGCTCGGACGGCACGTCATCGATCGCTGCAATCTGACCGTATTCTTCGTCAACGGACAGCACGACCTCCCCGCATTTCTCGCGCTGCACCGCGTCGAAGTCATCGCGTCGCTGCCCTGTTACACAGCCGACAACGTCGACAAGCAACGCGGCAAAGGCGTCTTCGATCAGAGCATCGAAGCGCTGCGCATGCTGAATGAACTCGGCTACGGACACGACGATTCCAGCCTCGCGTTAAACCTCGTTTTCAATCCGCTTGGATCCAGTCTCCCGCCGTCGCAAGCCCAACTCGAAGCCGACTACAAGCGCGAGTTGAAAGAGCGATTCGGCATCATCTTCAATCGGTTATTTACAATCACGAACATGCCAATCAGCCGTTTCAGAACGGACCTCGTCGCGCACGGAAAACTCGATGCGTACATGCAGAAACTCGAAACCGCGTTCAACCCCGACGCAGTCGCTGGCGTCATGTGCCGCGACCTGATTTCAGTGGGCTGGGACGGCCAATTGTTCGACTGCGATTTCAATCAAATGCTCAACCTGCCGCTCGCCGAAGGCCAGCCGCGCACCATCGCCGACTTCGACGCGAGACAGCTCTCCGAACGTCCGATCTGCACCGACGCCCACTGTCTCGGCTGCACTGCCGGTGCAGGTTCGTCATGCGGCGGAGCGCTGAAATAAACGGAGTCGCCCGCATGGCTGCGCTCAATCCAGAGATCACCGCCGCGCTCTTCGATCCCGCTCACACATGTCGTACAACGCGCCCATTCGCGCGTTTCGCGTGGAAGTTCGCCGACGCTGCGCTCGATCTGTTCTTTCCGCCGCACTGCGCGTCCTGTGGCAATCCGCTACCTGAATTCATCAACAAATCGCTGTGTCTACCGTGTGCGATTTCCGTCCGCTGGATCGGCTCCGACCGGTGTCTCCGATGCGGCGATTCCGTCGGAGAAGGCATGGGCGCGGTCCACGCTTGCGTGTCGTGTCGAGCGCATCCGCCGCGTTTCGTCAGCGCGTCTCTCGCAGTGCTGCGCTACGAAAGCGGCCCCGCGCGCGATCTTGTGCTGGGATTGAAATTCGGCGGCAAAAGTCACCTGGCGAAAACACTCGGCTATATCATGGCCACGCGAATCGCGCAAACCGGCTTGCTCGCGGATTACCGCGATGTCGTGATCGTTCCGGCACCCCTCACGCGCGGAGCTCTTTTTCAACGCGGGTACAATCAAGCTGAAGAATTGGCGCGCGTCGTAGCGAGCGAACTTGATTTAAAACTCGAAACCCGTCTGTTGAAAAAAATCCGCAAGACAATGCCTCAAGCGATGCTGACCGAAAAAAAACGCCGCGAAAATCTGATCGGTGCGTTCGCCTGCGATGCAAAGCGAATCAAGAAATATCAAGGAACCACGATCTTGTTGATCGACGACGTCATCACCACCGGCAGCACCATCTCCGAATGCGCGCGAACGCTCCACGACGCAGGAATTCAAACGATCGTCGCCGCATCCTGCGCACGCGGGTAATTAAAGGGGTGCATCACCGGACTTGTGGGCTGTTGCCGTTCCCTTTCCCCAATCAGGGATAGGGTCTTCAGCGTAGCAAGCCCGGTGATGCGCTCTAATTAAGAGCGGCGTGTTTGACGCCATGCGCCGCTTTCACTATAGTCGTGTTCTTACCGGAATTTTCAATCTTCCTATTGGGATACCTTGATGAGCTCATCGCACTCTTGGTTCGCAATCCACAAGCCCGTCGCACACGGCCAGTCCGCAAAATTGAAGATTCTGGCGTTTCTTTTTCCACTTGGAGTATGGTGCCTCGTCAGCTATTGCCACTACGTATGGCATCCGCAGATCGAAGTCACCGATCCCGGAGCGTCCGATTTTTTACAGATTGGAAATCGGTTGAACGCGAGCGATTTCAACGCAGAAAACGAACGCCTCAAAACCGATAACAAAAAGCCCGCCAGCGGCAATCCATCAAATCCCGTGTTCCTACCCGCGCCGCATGAGGTGGCCAAGGCCTTCTACGCGTCGTTCACCACGCCGCCGCAACGCCGGGGCGATCCATGGCTGCACGAAAATCTGTGGCACAGCGCGAAGATCATCTTCTACGGATTCGCGCTCGCCGCGTTGTTCGGCGTTCCGCTCGGCATCGTCTGCGGCACGTTCGATTTCCTCGCGAAGTCAACGGAACCGTTCGTCGATTTCATTCGCTACATGCCCGCGCCGGTGTTCGGAGCGATTGCCGTCGCCGTGCTGGGAATCGATGACGGCCCAAAGATCGCGATCATTTTCCTCGGCACGTTTTTCAATCTCGTCCTCGTCGTCGCGAACACGACGCGCAGCCTCGATCCCTCGCTGCTCGAAGCCGCTCAAACGCTCGGTTCCAAACGTCCGAGCCTGATCGGACACGTGATCCTCCCCGGAATCGTCCCAACGCTTTATCACGATCTGCGCATCATGATCGGCAGCGCGTGGACGTTGCTGACCGTCGCCGAATTGATTGGTGCATCGAGCGGCATCAGCTACTTCATCAACCAGCAGGGAAAATACCGACACTACGACAACGTCTTCGCCGGGATCATCATGATCGGGATGATCGGATTTTTGTGCGACCAATTGCTCGCGTTGTTCGGCTCGATCCTCTTTCCGTGGCACGCTGAAACCAATCACGCGCTGCTGCGCTGGCTGAAATGGGTCGGCCGGGCCCTTTTCGGAAAACAACAATCCAACGCAAAAACATCCGGGCCCAACGAAGTGGCTCAGAAATCGGAGCAGAAACGTGTCTGAACTCAAACTGCCGGATTATCGCGACATGCCGCCCGAGATCGCCGCTCGCTTCGAGCGCATTGACAAACGCAAACTCGTCCTCGATGTCAAGCATCTGAGCAAGACCTACGATTCGCCCGAAGGCCAGACGGAAGTGTTGCGCGACATCAATTTCGGAGTGCATCACCGCGAATTCATCTGCGTCATCGGCCACTCCGGCTGCGGGAAATCCACACTGATCCGCATCTTGTCGGGACTCGAAGAGCAGACGTCCGGCGAGTTGATCATGGACGGCGAACCCGTCTCCGGCCCTGGCTCCGATCGCGGTATGGTCTTCCAAAGCTACACGCTTTTTCCATGGCTGACTGTGAAGCGCAACATCATGTTCGGCCTGTTGCGCGGTGGCATGAGCAAGGCTGCGGCCGAACAGGAAGCACTGCGTTGGATCGATGTCGTCGGCCTCAACGAATTCGAAGATCACTATCCAGCGCAATTGTCCGGCGGCATGAAGCAGCGCGTCGCCATCGCGCGAGCGCTCGCGAACAAGCCGCGCATTCTACTGATGGACGAACCGTTCGGAGCGCTGGACGCTCAGACGCGCACGACGATGCAGGCGTATTTGCAGCAGATCTGGTTGAACGTCGAAATCACGATCGTCTTCATCACGCACGATCTCGACGAAGCGATTTATCTCGCGGACCGCATCATTGTTCTCGACGCGCATCCGGGCCGCATCCAAGAAATCATCGACGTCCCACTGCCGCGCCCGCGCACCGTCGATCAACTCACTCAACCCCGTTTTCTCGCTGTGAAACGGCGTCTTGAAGAATTGATTTTAAACCCGGACCAAAAGAACGAAGCCGACCATTTTCCGATCACACGTGTCGACGCGCTGGTCAATGAAGTGCTGTAAAAGAATGGAACGCAGTCGCGAACGAAACGCAAAATTTTAATAACGAAGGAACGTCCATGCCCGATCTCTC
>JANXLS010001180.1 GCA_025355035.1 Planctomycetota bacterium
AATCGGAAGCCCCTTCAGAGCAGAAATATCTGTTAATCGTACGCATCCAATCATGTTTAATTTTTCCAAGGGAGTATTCTTCATAGCATCCAACTCCTTTCCGGTTATCCGAAGCCCGCAGATATTCAAATCCTTTAGAGGCATATCTTTCAATGGCGATAAATCCGTCACACTGGTTCCCGAGATATGAAGATGCTCCAACTTCATTGATTTCAGCGGCGAGAGATCAGAAAGCTTGCTCGATCTACCGACCATCAAGATTCTCGTCAGATCGGTTAATGCGGCGAGTGGTTCTATGTTAGTTATGTAGTGTGGATCAAAAGTTAAATGGCCCGGGTCTTTATAATACAGATACTTCCCATCAAACTGAGGGTTCAGTTCCTGAATTTTCGTCATCACGCGCTTGGCGCGTTCGTCGCGGGGCAATTTCGCCATTTCTGCTATAAACGTGGCTTGATCGAAACCGCCTATTACCGTTGGTGCTGCCGGCTTCGTATCTGTGGCCTTCGGCGCGGTTGCTGTTTGCACAGGCTGAGTCGCTTGCAATGCCGCGACTTGAGGCTTGGATGCCGGATCTTCTTTCTTCCCACCTAGCGCGAAATATGTGACAGATCCGAAAACCAAAAGGCCAAGAATTCCAGCGGAGATAAGACCGGTGGAGTTCTTCGTCGCTGGCTGCTTCGCCCGCGCTGCGCGGGAAGTCGTCGCTGTTCGCGGGTTGGGTTTTGTCGCAGCCGAAATTTTTACCGTGTTCGGAATGCCCCCTCGCGCGGTTGGTGGCGTCGTATATTTAAACGTCTTGAGAATCGTATCCTGATCCAAATCCGGCATGGGCTTCGCCTGAACGTCGATGAAGGTGCGTTCGATGACCGCGGAATTGCGCGTCGGCTTCGCCAGGATTTGGCGGCATTCGCGCACCCCTGCGAGCAACTCGGCGGCGTCGGCCGGGCGGTCGCTCTCGTTCTTCGATAGGCAGCGATCGATGAGCACCAGCGTCTTCGCGCTGATGTCGCTGCGGTATTTTGTGATGGGCTTCGGAAAACTCTGGATCGTCGCAAGAATTATCGAGACCGGCGAATCGCCCCCAAACGGCGCACATCCCGTCAGCAGCGCGTACAGCGTCGCGCCCATACTGAATACGTCCGATGGCTTCTTCGTGAAGCGCGCGCCGCGCGTCTGCTCAGGCGACATGAAGCCCAGCGTACCGCAGACGGTGTCGGCGGATCGCCCTTGGGCGCTGTGACCGCTTTGCGAACGAGCCAGGCCAAGATCGGCGAGCTTCGATTTGCTCAGCACCATGCGCCCGCTTTTATCCAGAGGCACCATAATATTGTCTGGCTTGATGTCGCGGTGGACGATCCCGGCTTCGTGCGCGGCGGCAAGTCCATCGGTCGCGGCGATGCAGATTTCCAGTGCGGAGAGTTCATCCAGTCCCGGCTTGCCGTCTTGAATCACGCGCTTGACAAACCCGCCGGCAGACATGCCCGAGACATATTCCATGACAATGAAAAAGAGACTGTTCTCTTCATTCACGTCGAGGACCGAGATCAAATTCGGCGACTGAAGATTGGCGGCGATCTGCGCTTCACGAAAAAAGTGGTCCACCGATTCGGGCGACTCTATCGCGTCGATCGTCATGATTTTGACTGCGACTTCCTTTTTTAAGCGCGGATGGATGCCGTAATATACGGCTCCCATCCCGCCTTTACCGATGCACGCAAACAACGGAATGCCACCAATGGCCGGCACGTTCAGATGGCCGATGGTTGCGAGCGGTGCAATAGAAAGTAATTTATCAGAGCGCAAATCTTGAAGAGCGACAGAAAGAGACGCAAAAAATGCGTTCTGCTTCGCGTTCGCTTTGGCAAGGGGTTGAACCTTGCCGACAACGGTGTCGTCGGGATTGTCCATGGAAAAGCACTCGCCGAGGTTTCGTGTAGAATTCAGTTTGGGGTGTATTATAGAACGCTAGGATTTAAATACAAGAAAAACGGGATAGCGCAAGTGCCCGAGTGCCCCGAGTGCGCAGTCCTATGCAGTCCTGTGGAAAAATCGAATATCAGGGGGACGCGCGCGAAATCTTTGGGTACGTCTTTGGCCTTCTCTATTCCGCCTCCCGTTCCTCATCACACTGACGCGTTTCAATTTG
>JANXLS010001243.1 GCA_025355035.1 Planctomycetota bacterium
GACCTGCAAGAGCACCTGGACCCTGGCCGCGGAATTAACCCATCAGGGGCACGCCGTCAGTCGCATGGTTGTAGGAAGATTGTTGAAACATTTGGGTTATAGCCTGCAGGGAAATGCGAAGACGCGGGAAGGTGTGAATCACCCGGATCGGGACGCTCAATTCCGCCACATTGGCGCGCTGGCCAGCCGACGCCTCAAAGCAGGCTCGCCGGTCATTTCGGTGGACACGAAAAAGAAGGAGCTTGTTGGCCTTTATCGCAATGCCGGAAAGACCTATCGTCCCAAAGGAAAACCCGAGGAGGTGAAGGTTCATGATTTTATGGATAAGCAGTTGGGCAAGGCCATTCCTTACGGCGTTTACGATCTGGCCAGAAATCAAGGTTGGGTGAATGTCGGATGCGATCACGACACAGCCGCTTTTGCCGTGGAAAGCATTCGGCGTTGGTGGGTCGGAATGGGATCGGAGGCGTATGGCAAGGCCCGCAAACTGTTGATTTGCGCCGATGGCGGCGGCAGCAATGGAAGCCGGGTGCGGCAATGGAAATGGGAACTGCAGAAACTCGCGGATGAAACCGGACTGGAAATTACCGTCTGCCATTTTCCGCCCGGCACCAGCAAGTGGAACAAAATTGAACACCGCTTGTTTTCGCAAATCAGCATGAACTGGCGCGGCCGGCCATTGGTCAGCCACGAAGTCATTGTCAACCTGATTGCCGCCACGACCACGAAAACAGGTCTCATCGTCAAGGCTGCTCTCGATAAGGGGTGCTATCAAACCAAGGTCAAGGTATCAGACGAACAGATGAAAACAATACGGATGAAACCCAATGTTTTCCACGGCGAATGGAATTATACTATCCAGCCGCATAGCTAATAGAACTGTAAAGGTTATTTTGTGCCGGGCCCTTACGGCGGAAAGGACGGGGGGCTATGACAGGGCATAGCAGACTGCACTGTCATTGTATTATACCGCGAAAATGGACGAAATTAAGGCAGACGTATGCTGCATAACCGTGGCATCCGCTTTAAGCGGTTCTTCCCCACAGTGTTGCGGTTTAGTTCAACGTAAGAGCGTTCGGATTTTAGGTGCGACCAGATTTGTGAGCAGTGGAATGCGCGTAGGCTTCTGACAGGAGCAAAGCAGAGAGTTTCCACATTGTATTATACCGCAAAAACGTCCGAAATTTAGCTCTTTGAAAGCGGTTATCCTCGGAAATAGAGGTCGGAGTTTTAAGCGCCTCCAATATTTATTAAATTAGAGTTTGGGAAGGGAATAGTTGTCATCATATTATAACCCAATAATTGAAAATATTAAGGTGCGACAAATGGGGTTTCGAACCGCGACTGTAAACCGCGAAGCCAAACCCGAAATTCCGTCTTTGGGGACCAGAAATCGAACCATGTGTACCGAAAATCCGATGGTTTTGACCCAATTTTGGTACAAAAGACGCTAAATTTGGGACTCCAGGATCAGTTTTTCGCCCATGTAAATTACCTTTCCCCACGTAGCCGGGCATTTGCCACCTTCTGTAAGGGCCCAAAGCACAGGGATTTGCGGTTTTTTTGCAGGGGCGGGACCATACCCGTCCGTGAAGAAGATCATGACGTCTGCGTGTATTTTCCTCAAAAACACACGTTCCAAAGGCGGAAAAAACGAGGTGCCGCCGCGCCCGGCAACGTCAGTGATCGGCTTTTTGTATTCATAGACCCTGTGGATGGCGCAATCGCACTCAACAACCATGACATCGCACGTCCGCGACAGGCGTGCAAGTTCTTTCGAGATTTCCGCGAGCATCGGATCGCTCATGGATCCGCTGGTATCGATGACCGCTGCGACCTTGGTTTTCATGGGCGCGCGCCTTGATCCTGGCACTATGCCCACCAGATGTGGAAAACGACGGGGCGGCACTGCGTACGACAGTTCGCGGTCGAGCACTTGGCCGACGAATTGACGTAGCAAGGTTCGCCAGTTGAGTTTTCCGCTGGTGCCGGAAATTTCCAATGGTGAAATCCATTCACCGGGATTCGAACCACAGACGTTACTCACTTCGCTGATAACGCATTTGTCATAAGCGGAGAGTGATTTGGTAGATGCCAATGCATTTTGAATCGCTGCGGCGATCGAGGCCTTCGCCATTGATTCCTGCGCGCGGATTTCTTTCCAATAGCCGTGGCTGGGTTGCTGACGAGCATCGCTTGCCGGTCCCGATCCTCCGGCTTCAGGATTCCGTGCTGAGGCCGGCGAATCGGACGGCTTCCCAAGCTTCGACGATTTTTGTTTCGGGCTTTTTGCGCGAGCGAGTCGGGCATAGCGAGTTTCCGTGTCTTCATCGGGTTTCAACTGAGGATAATCCGCCAAAACGATGGGCTTTCCGGGGAGCGGTTCTTTCATGTTTTCATTGACCACGGTTTCCTGCGCGACAACCAGTGCATGGTCATCTGGAAAATCATCGGGGTTCATGAAAATGTGATTGAACACAACGTGGCGGCATTCGTGATGTAATACGCCGACCAGTTCGTCGATGGTGATGCCGGTTACAAAATCCGGATTGATGATCAATTCCAATCCGGTTTCACTCATACCCACACCCATAGTCCCAATTCCGGGATCGACCCTGACGGCCCAACTGGCTGCCAGCGCACCCAGCAGCGGATACCGTGTCAGCAAACGCGTGGTGCCTAATTTCAACAATCCCAGCGCCGCACGTTCATTGTTTGTACTCACTTTTGACCGCCTTTCATCCAGCGCAATTGCCGCTCCATCGTCGTTCGGAATTCAGCGGGAATATCGGCATGGAAATCAAATAAATTCTTCAGTTTTGCGGGATCGCCGCGCACCGCTTCTTGATTTGAAGGATCCTGCAGATGCAGAAGCAGTTGATTGCAAACACTGTTGAACAACGACGTATTGCCGTCGGTTTTCCACTTTTGAATTTGATTGCGGTGACGTTTATAGGCTGACAAGATCTCTTCACTGGTCGGTAATTTGCCAACGGTTCCAGCGGAGTAGGCTTTCAGAAATGCGTGTGCCAGTGTGTCACCGACGAATCCCGCCAAGCCGGGCAGGAGCGAACTTTTCAGGAACGGACCGGCCTCATACCGCTTGAGAACTTCGCTGGCATAGAACCAAGCCCGCGGATTGCTCTTCGGCGCGTCGAATATTTTCGGCGTCGCGCGAACAAATCCGCAGACTGCGGGGTGCACGCGGTTTGCTTCCGCCCATTTAATCCACGAAGTGACATCCGGCACAACACGCACGACCATGAAGCGGGCCAACAACGCCTTGTCTAATTCGGCCACATCATAACCGTCTTCCGACGGATTGATGCAGGCGATGGCCGTCCACCCGGCTGGCAGCGTGTAATCATTCAACGTGCCGGCGGTCAAAAGCTGAAAGCACGGTCCCTGAACGCTGCGATGCGCACGATTGAGTTCCTCAAAACAGAGCATACCGCGACTGCTGGGGGCCGTGGGCAAAAACGATGGTATCGCGTAACGCATTTTTCCGGATTCGATAATCGGCAAGCCGCTCAGATCCGGTGCCTCCATTAACGACAGATCCCGCACAATGAATTGAATGCCTAATTCATTGGCCGCTTGCGATGCGATTTCAGATTTGCCCACGCCGGTCGGGCCGACAAGAAGTATCGACCGCATTGAATGGTGCGCGAGCTTCGCGACATCGATCAACTCTGGACCAGATTTAACAACAATCATGATTTACCCTCCGATATTTCCTTCGCGCATTCAATACCGGGAGTTGTCAAACTGCGCCCTTTTGCATCGATGCTCAAGAAATTATTTTGAATCAAAAAAGGTTCGATATCCGTCGTCAGGTACCGCTGATCGACCTGCAGTTTCGCACCGAGCATGCGCAGCGACGCGCCCTGTGCGCCGCGATCCAACAGAAAGCGCAGATACGCTCGATCCACCGTCCCCATACCGAAAAGATCAATTCCCACGGCGTGAAGGAACTTCCGCACATGGCTGGTTGTAAATACGGTCGGATTTTCAGCGCCCCAATATTTCGCAAGCGCGTCGAGACGGTGGCCCGCAGTACGCGGAATAGTGGTTGAACCAGAGTGCTGGCGAATTCTCTCCGCTAATAAACAAGTGCGTTTCCGTCACGTTTGCGTCCGCAAGTGTGCCGACAACGCACTTTTCAAAATAATGGCAACATTTTTTCAGACGCAATCCAATTTGAATTACGTGTTGCTGATTCAATCTACGCCACTCACGCGGGTATCAACGGTATCCACTCAAAGGAGCCGAACGCAACTGCGAATTCTGAGACCAGCTTTGCCAAGTCGTGAAGATGTTTTTCCTACGGATGC
>JANXLS010001266.1 GCA_025355035.1 Planctomycetota bacterium
CGAATGATCCGAAAAGCCCGTTGATTCCCAAGCGCGAAAACCAGTACCCGATGGGTATCGATCTCGCCGGCGGTACGGAATTGATCTACATTTTGAAGTACGATCAAATCGAAGAAAATATCCGTCAGACGCAACGCCTCATCGACGACAAAAAAGCCGAAGCCAGCAAGGCGGGCGGTTCGTCGTCGGAAGAATCCAAGAAGCAGGCCACGAAGCTCAACGACCAGATTCGCTTCCTTCAGGACAATCTGGAGAGCTTGAAAAAGAGCAAAGACAGCGCGCCCGACAAGGCCGCCGAAGTGCTCCGCCACCGCATCGATCCCAACGGCACCAAGGGCATCCCGGTGACGACGTTCGGTAACAACCGCGAACGCCTCCGCATCCAGTTGCCCAAAGCGTCGCAGATGGAAGTCGAACGCATCAAGACCGCCATCAAGACGCAGGGCCGATTGACGTTCCAGATCTGTACGAAGGATCAGGAAATCATCAATAAGGCCAAGAGCGCTCCGGAAGATTCATATCACAACAAAGTTCTGCATCACACCGACGGCAAAACGTATGTTGAAATGACGATCAAGACGCCGAAGAAGATTCACAAGGATCAGTTCGACACGCACACCGTCGTCTGCTATCGCGGCGACCCGCTCATGGAAATGGATGGCTCGCACATCACGCTCGCAACCGCCCAGCAAAATCCGCAGGACGGCCGCTGGCAGATCGAAGTGCGCTTCGACGCGCAGGGCAGCACCGAATTCGCGCTCATGACCGGCAAGAACATCGATCACCCCATGGCCATCGTGCTCGATAACGTTGCGAAATCCGCGCCGAATATCATCACGGAAATTTCGAACACGTGTCAAATCACGGGTAACTTCAACAAGGAAGAAGCCGAACAGCTCGCCAGCGTCTTGACGCAGGGTTCGCTGCCGGCCGAAGTCGTCGAAGACACGACCTTCTTCGTCGGACCGAGCCTCGGCGCCGAACAGGTCGCCAGCGGTATGCTCGCGACGATCATCGCAACCGTCGTCGTGATCCTCTTCATGCTCTTTTACTACCGCTTGTCCGGCGCGATCGCCGCGCTGTGTATGTTGCTCAATTTGCCGATGTTGCTAGGCATGATGGGCTTCTTCAAAGCCACGCTGACGCTCCCCGGCATCGCCGGTATCGTCCTCACGCTCGGTATGGCCGTGGACGCCAACGTGCTCATCATCGAACGTCTGCGCGAAGAACTTGCGCGCGGCCGATCGTTGAAGCAGGCCGTTTCGCACGGCTTCGAACGCGCCTTCCTAACCATCATCGATTGTCATATGACGACGCTGTTGTCCTCGGTTGTGCTGTACTACCTCGGCACGGGTCCGGTGCGCGGCTTCGCCGTTTCGCTGTCGATGGGTATTCTCACGACACTGTTCTGTAACTTGTGGTTGAACTGGATTCTGACCGAATGGCTCGTCAACCGCGAAGCCGTCGGCAGCTTCAACATGATGCAGTTCTTCAAAGAAACGCACATCGACTTCATGGGTTCACGCCGCTTGTGGATGACGGCGACGGGTGCCGTGGCCTTGATTTCGCTCGTGCTGTTCGTCTGGCAAACGTCCACGTCCAAGGACATCTTCGACGTCGATTTCACCGGCGGCACACTCGTGCAATTCAACTTCGCCAAGGGCAAAGAACGCACCGGCGACGAAGTTCGCAAGGAAGTGAAGGATAAGATTTCTCCGGCACTCTCCACCAATGTTGAAACGCTCGCCAAAACGTTGACGGTTCAAAACGATAACGTCGAAAAAGCACTCGCAACGGGCGTGGACACGGCCAAGGATTACTCCGAAGCCGCCAAAAATCCAGATGCCGCAAAACGCATCCAGATCCGCCGCAACCGCGATTTGGCGACGGCGTTGAAGGCTGCA
>JANXLS010001283.1 GCA_025355035.1 Planctomycetota bacterium
TTTGTTTCTGCGTCCAATGTATCCGGGAGGATTCGAACCTCCGACCTCAGCCTTCGCAGGGCTGCGCTCTATCCAGCTGAGCTACGGATACGTTTTTTGCGTTCCACACGTCGTTGAGTGAGGAGAGAAGAGTATCTTCAAGAGCGAGTGAATTTCAATTGAAAATCCGAAGAATTAACCCGAATCAACGAAGAATTTATTTCAACAAGTCTTCGGATTTCTTCGCCATCGCCTCGTCGCCGGCCTCCCGGGAAATTTTTGCCGCACGTTGAAACAAGACGCGCGCCTCAGGTGTCATATTCGCTTTTTTTTCTTTGATCAAGAAGGCCGCTTGATTGAACAGACACACTCCGACTTCTTTCTTCTCGCCGAGTTCGTCGTACATCACTGCCGCGCGTTTATAAATTTCGGCTGCACGTTCGAAACTGCCTCCCAGTTTTTCTTTCGAAATGCAAAACCCCTGCCGGCTTAAGTTGTCCGCCATCGCGCGTTTGTTGCCTGTATCCCCGAAGAGCGTCGCAGCGCGTCCGTAATAGATCGCCGCTTGTCTCACGTCGCCTCCCGTGTTCAAAACAGGATCGAGACACGCCGCGTGTTTGGAGACGGCTTCAGCCTGATTCTTCTTGTCTCCAAGACTCGCGAACCGAAGTGCCGCGCTCGAATACAATCCGGCGGCTTTTTCCCAGTCGCCCAACTTGTTGTTGTCCTTGCGCAGGCAATCGCCCAGCTCGACTTCCGCATGCGCCAGATCTTCGCGGTCGTCGAGTTCCGTAAACAAGACAATGGCGCTGCGAATCACGTCCGCAGCCTTGTTCCAATCGCGGTCGCGGTTGCCTTTTATATCCGGCCGCAAACTGTGGCCTTGCGACAAAAGTAAGCGCGCCTGAGTTCCTTTCACGCGTTTCGCGCCATCCGCAATGCGCTTCAATCCGTCGCCAACAGCACTGACTTCGCCAGGGTCCTGCGCCGTTTTCTTCAAGGCATCAAAGGCGGATTTTGCTCCGTCGTAGTTTTGCGTCCGGACCATTTCGTTGGCCTTGTCGAGTTCGATCTTGAAAAGGCGCTGCCGCTCTTTTTGGTCTTTGGCTTCAGTGATCATCGCTTCGACCGTCGCACGAATCGGGCTTGTCTGCGTTCCGATCGCTTGGAGCGGTTCTTCGAGCGTTTTAATGACCCCGTCCCATTTGCGGACTCGTTTGAACTCCGTCGCGGCAGTCAATGCGGCCGGTAGCGCGTCCAGAGCAACCGCTTCTTTGCGCAAGATTCGTTCGCGATCGTCCTTCGCGTCCTTCAGCATCGACTGCGCGGCGAGTTTGTTGGGATGCGGTTGCGAACCCAATAACTTGAGCGCGTCGTCCAGTGTCCGAATGACGCGTTCCGCGTTCCCTTCCCGTTTGAATCCCAGCGCTGATTTGTATGCCGTTGCAAACGAGTCCTTGGCCTGAGCTCGTTCTTTCTTCGCCGTTTCCAACAGGAATTCCCCGGCGGGCCGGCTGGCATGGGGAACAATTCCCAGAGCGGTGAACGCGTCTTCGAGGATCTGGATCGTTTTATCCAGATTGTCTTCACGTTTCGCTTCGGCAGCGGCGCTGAGTGCGACCGAAAACGCCGCCTGAATCCGTGCTGTTTCTTCTTTCGATTTGAGCGAGAGTTCTTGTCGCTTGATGTCATCAGTCCGCAGCTTCAACAGCCAATCCTCGATCATTCGCTGCTCTTCCTGGAACGCAGCTTGCCGAAGATCGTCGAGTCTCTGAGCGGCAAGCACCGTTTCGCGCTCAGCCTGTTCCACTTTTATTTTCTTCTCGGCGTTGATCGCGGCGAGGGTGTCCTGTTGGGACTTCTGCCAAAGAAGGTAGCCCCCCGTTCCCGTCGCAGCCAAAATGAACAGCGCGATCGCCGTTGCAAATCCCTTCCCGCTGGATTGCGCTGGGAATTGTGTCGCCGGAACTGCGCTGGGCGACACAGGCGTAACTGAATTCAAAACGACTTGTGCCGCAGAAGAGTTCGGCGAAACGAAGGTTGTCGTCGGTGCACCAATGACGACTGTCTTCAACGACGGGTCCAGCGCTTCGAGGCTGTGTCGCAACGCTGAGAGCATCGCGCTCGCGTCGGGATATCGATCGGCTGCCGCTTTGGCGAGACAGCGGTCCAACACTGCGGCCGTCTTCGCCGATATGTCCGGTCGAATCGTATGGATCGGCGCGTGCGGAGTATGCACCGTCGAATTCAACGTCTGCATCAGAGACGAGCCTTTGAACGGCGAATCGCCGGCAAGCAAGGCGTACAATGTTGCGCCGAGACTGAATACATCCGCCGGTTTGCTGGCGTGTTTTGCATCGCTCGCTTGTTCGGGCGACATGAAGCCGGGCGTACCCATGCAGACGTTAATGCCGGTCATTGACACGTCGCCGGTTTCGTTTCGTGCGAGGCCGAGGTCGGCGAGTTTGGCTTGGCCGAAATCGAACGGCACATCTTCCGGGCGAAGCGTCTTCGCATGATCCGCTGCGCCGCGCGTCGTAGGCGTTCCGCGCGGAATCATGATGTTGTCGGGCTTGATGTCGCGGTGAATCACACCGTGAACGTGCGCAGCCGCGAGTCCTTCTGATGCGCCGATACAAATTGCCAGAGCCGTCTTTTCCGAAAGGCCTTTTTCGCCGGTCAGTAAAATGTAGCGCAGGTATTCGCCCGCTGATTTTCCGCTGATGAATTCCATCACCAGATAGAAAAGCCCATTCTCTTCGTTGACGTCGATCACGCCGACAAGATGCGGAGAACGGACTTTTGCGGCGATCTGCGCTTCGCGGATAAAACGCTGGATCAATCCCGGTTCCTGCTCGGCAAGATGAAATGGAAGCACCTTAACGGCGACTTCCTGATACAGGCGCGGGTGAATGCCGTAGTACACAGCGCCCATGCCGCCCTGACCGATTTTCGCAAGAAGTTGAATGCCGCCCAGCGTTGGGATTTTCTGGCCGTTGACGTCCGCGCGCGGAGCGCTGTGGATCAGCATGTCATCGAGAAGATTTTGAGGTTTCACCGAATGCGAAATATTGGCCTGCCGGCCACCCGAATCCATCGCGCCGTGAAAGGCGGAATTGTATTGCAAACCGCCCGTGGAAGCGGGTTGCGGAAGTGTGACGGCGCCACCCGACGGCGTCCGGTGAGGCGCTTCGAGTTCCGTCCTGAGGTTGGGGGGTGCTGGATGCGCTGGATCGGCCACGTGGCATTCATCTCCATCGTCGTCGGATTGAACGACTGACTCCTTATACTATGACCTAACCGGTCAAAAATCAGTTAAAAAAATCCACTCCGCTTTTTCCGGGTGCATAACCGGACTTGCGCGCTCATCAAGCCACAGAACGCAGCG
>JANXLS010001304.1 GCA_025355035.1 Planctomycetota bacterium
CACCGACGGCGTTCCGGCCAGCGAACTCCCCGCGTTCGAATCGATCCAGGTTGTATTGAAATCCATTGCTGAAAAAAAGCCGGAGATCGTTTGCATTTCCGCGTTACGACCGGGCGCAGCAGCCAATGCGCGATCGTTGTACCGGAAAATTCACGCTCGGTATCCCAAAGTACTTGTCGTAGTAGGCATCTGGACGCGCCGGGCTCATTCCCGGGACCTGCGGCAACGCTTCGACTGCAAGGCACCCGATTGTCTGGTTTCGAGCTTTGCCAACGGCGTCGAAACCATCGAGAGCATTCTTGCTGGCATGATCGAAACAAAGCGCAGTGAAAAGCCGAGTCCGCTCGTTGCTAAAAAAGAATAGTGGAAGGGGATGCATTTGCCGTCGTGCGCAGCGACGATCTTTTTGTCGTCGGAGCTCGAACGCAATGTCCTCTGTGTAGCAGGGGTATTAGCGGTTTTCCACAGTGTTTTTGCGTATCAGTTTCATCATTATTTTTTCAAATTTTCGACCTACTTTTGAACATATCCGGAACAGCGTCCGTCTGACGGTGTAACTCGTACAGAGGCTCTCTGTATTGATGCTTTGGCTGCTATTGGATCGGCTGAAATCACAACTCACAACAGGATTGGAACTATGGCTTCCATTTTCCCGAAACATCGATGCAAAGGCCCACAGTCGCGCCGCAGCTTTCTCGAAGTTGGAGCGCTCAGTGTGCTCGGCATGGGAATGAGCGATTATTTGCGCGCGGAGGAAGTGGCGAAAAATTCGGGGCGAAAACTCGCCGAGAAGTCGGTCATTTTCATTTGGCTGCCGGGCGGTCCGGGGCACATGGAGACGTACGACATGAAGCCGCAGGCCCCGCTGGAATACCGCGGTGCGTTCAGCCCGATCAAGACAAATGTGCCCGGCATCGATGTCTGCGAATTGCTGCCGCTGCATGCAAAATGTGCGGACAAGTACACGATCATACGCAGCTGTCATCACGATTTCAACGATCACGGTGGCGGCCACAAGCGCTTCATCACCGGACGTATTCCCGCCACGCCAACAGGCACGGTTAACGACGCACCGTCGGTCATGAGCATCGTCAACAAAATACTAAGCAAGCCCAATCAAGCGATGCCGGTCAGTGTGGCCGGAGTGGACGGGGGGCGCCAGGGCATTGACACGTTCGCGTTCGGTTCCGCGTATCTCGGACCTGCGACGACGCCGTTCATGGTCGGCGGCGATCCAAGCGATCCGAGCTTCAAGGTCCAGAACATCGGGTTGACGCCGGACATGGAAACGCGTTTGGATGATCGCGTGCATTTGTTGCAGGGAATGGATTCGCTGCGCCGCAACATGGACAAAAGCGGCCTCATGGACGCGATGGATCAGTTCAGCCAGCGGGCGGTTCAGATGCTCACATCGCCAAAAGTGCGCGAAGCATTCGACCTCAGCAAAGAACCCGCAAAGTTGCGCGACCGTTATGGTCGTCATGCGTACGGTCAACGCGGCTTGATGGCGCGACGCCTGATTGAAGCCGGGTCGCGTTTTGTCACGATGGTTTGGGAGAATCCGCTGCCCGGAAAAACGATTCCGAAGAATTGTTGTTACAATTGGGACTCGCACGCTGTTAACTGTGACATGTTCGCTGATTCGCGCTGGCGCTATCCGTATTACGATCAGGCGCTGACGGCATTGATTGAAGATCTACATGCGCGCGGTTTGGAGAAGGATGTGCTGCTTGTTTGCACCGGAGAATTTGGCCGAACACCGAAAGTCAATACGTCCATCGGAACGCAGACCGGGGTCATGCAGCCAGGGCGCGATCATTGGGCCCCGGCGATGTCCATGCTGCTGACCGGCGGAGGCATGCGTACCGGGCAGATCGTCGGCGCGACGAACAGTAAGGGCGAATACCCGACTGAACGACCGCTGTCGCCGAACGATGTTTGGGCGACAGTCTACAAACACCTTGGAATTGATTACGACGATAGCTTCCTTGATTTCCAGGGGCGACCGATGCCGATCCTTCCGTTTGGCGAACCGATCAAGGAAATCCTACCGGCGTAACACGTTGGTTCGCGGAGCGCGGTGCTGAGGCGTTTCTGTCGCGGCGCAAATACTTTTATTGGAGTGCTCGGGGCAGGATGCGCGGAAATTTCAAATGGTTTTATCGATGACATTGAGATGCTCTTATATCGGGATCGTGCTGCTTGTGCCATTCGTAGTTCGCGCTGTTTCGTGTGCGGAAACGACTGTGCATTTTGCGAATGAAGTTGTGCCGATCCTATCCAAGAATGGCTGCAACACGGGCGGCTGCCACGGGCGTTTGGCCGGACAGAATGGATTCAAACTTTCGCTGTTTGGATACGAACCGCTCGAAGATTACCAGCACATCGTCAAGGAAGCGCGCGGCCGCCGCGTGTCTCCTGCCTCGCCGGAGCAGAGTTTGCTGCTTCTGAAAGGTTCCAACACGGTCCCGCACAACGGCGGCAAGCGGCTGGATGTTGGATCGGATGACTATAATTTGATCGTTCGCTGGATTCGACAAGGCATGCCGATGGGTTCGCTCGACCCGGAATTGACGGGCATTGAAGCGACACCAAAGGAAGCGGTACTCAGCAAGAAAGCGACGCAGCAATTGAAAGTCATCGCTCATTACAGCGACGGCTCCCAGCGCGACGTGACGCGAACGGCGCTGTATGACGCAGTCGAAAAATCGATGGCGACGATCAGCGACGGCGGGCTGGTCACACTCAGCGAGATCCCCGGCGATGCCGCAGTCATGATTCGCTATCAGGGACAAGTCGCCGTTTTCCGCGCCGCTGTGCCGATGGGCAAACCGTTGGACACCGTGCCGGCTGCACGAAATTTTGTCGACGAACTTGTCTTCAAGAAACTCCAGACCCTCGGAATTCCGCCCTCGCCCCGCTGCGACGATGGTACATTCCTACGGCGCGTTTCATTGAACATTGCAGGACGATTGCCGACGCTGGAAGAGACGACAGCGTTTCTCGCCGAAAGTGCTCCCGAGAAGCGCGACCGGTTAATTGATCGACTGTTGGAAAGCGACGATTACGCTGAATTTTTCGCTGGGAAATGGAGCGCGTTGTTGCGCAACAAACGCGAGGAAGCGACGTATGAACGCGGCTGCGTACTGTTCTGGCAATGGATTCGAGACAGTCTGGCGGCGAACAAACCCTATGATGAATTTGCGCGCGAATTACTGACGGCCAGCGGCGATGTGACGCATGCCGCGCCGGTCGCGTGGTATCGCTCTTTTAAGGAGGCGAACACGCAGATGGAGGATGTCGCGCAATTGTTTTTGGGGACGCGTTTACAATGCGCCCAATGCCATCATCATCCGTACGAAAAATGGAGTCAGCGCGATTATCTGGCGTTGTCGGCTTACTTCAGCCAAGTGCAGCGAAAGCCATCCGGGATCATTGCCGAAGACCTCGTGGTCCGTAAGCGCGGCGACGCGCAGGTGCTCAACAAGAAGACGAAGGAACAAGTAAAACCGGCTCCGCTCGGTGAAAAGGCGTTACCGATTTCGGCGAACGACGATCCGCGTCAGGCGCTTGCGGCTTGGATCGTGAACGAGAAGAATCCGTTCTTTGCGAAGACACTCGTCAACCGGTATTGGAAGCATCTCTTTGGGCGCGGGATCGTCGAAGCGG
>JANXLS010001314.1 GCA_025355035.1 Planctomycetota bacterium
CCGATGCACAAGCCGCCGATGCGGCGGGTCCGAGTCGCGAAGTCTTGGCCCGACGCCCGATCAAGCGAAAGCGAACGATCGGACGAAACCGGATTCGAACGCCAAGAACAACGAAAAGAACCCAGACGGAACCAAGGACGGTGACGACGCAAGGCAGACCGATCGAGAGACCGCGAAGCAGAAAGAGGAACTCAAACAGATGCTCAAGAAGCTTCAGCCGAAAGTTGATCGACTCGAAGCCAATGCACCTGAACGCGCGAAGATGAAGGACGTGATGTCGGCTATAGAGCAGGGCGACAAGGATAATGAAAACGCGTCGGAGAAGCCAAACGGCCAGCCGAAGCCTGGCAAAAAGAACATGGGCGGCGCCGCGTTCAAGCACGTCGGCAAGCAACTCGAAGAAATCTCGCAGGGTATCATGGAACGCCGCGAGCGCTTACTCCGCGCGCGCGACATTCGCCCCGACGAAGATGAAGACGCGCCGAAAGAATACCGCACGCTGGTCGACAAATACTACCGCGCGCTCTCCGAGGACGTTGAAGTCGAACGCAAGTAGCAACGCTGTCGAACGGAGCTTCCGCTTTGTTCAATCGATTGGTTTAACGAACGGAGCGCGAGTTCCGTTCTTCTTTTGGCGATTTTTTATCCGGGCCTGAATGAATCCATTTTCTCTCCTTTTCGGAACGCCGTGGCCGTGGTGGTCGGTGGTATTGGCCGGTGCCGGTGCGGGCTACGCAACATGGGCCGGCTATTCGCGGCGCGCGCTTGAAGTCAAACCCGGGCCGCTGCTCCTGCTTCGATTATTGCGTCTCGCCGGGTGGAGCCTCCTGATCCTCTGTCTGCTCCAACCGATTCAACGCCAATTTATCTCAGAAGACAAAAACAGTCGCGTGACCGTGCTGATCGATGATAGCGAAAGCATGTCGTTCGCCGATTCGCGCAAAGGCCCGTCCCGCATGGACCGCGTTAAATCCGCGCTCGTTGGCGACCTGGCGATGACGAAAATTGCAACTTCCACAACGCCCGTTGCCCCGGACGCGTCGGGACTTTTGTCCACTCTTTCAAAGAATTTCGCGCTCCAACTGGAAGCGTTTGGACCGCAGACGCGAATTCTGTCGCAGAACAGCGCGTTTGACGCCGCTGTCTTGAATGGAGAACTCAAGGCGCAAGGCGAGAGCACCGACATCGCGCGTGCATTGACGGAATCCCTCGCCCGGTTGAAAGGCCCCGACGCCGAAGGTCTCGTGATCATCAGCGATGGAGCGGACACAACGCGGGGCGAAATTGAACGAACCGCGTCGCAATTTAAACGCCTTGGCATCCCGATTTATGCGGTCGGTGTTGGCGCGCTCGATCAACAGGATTTGTCGATTCTGCAAGTCCGCTCCCGTCGCACAGTCAGCAAGGACACGCTGGCTCGAGTCGAAGTCGACGTTCGCGGAGCGGGCCTGCCCGACGGAAAACAAAAAGTTTCGATCACGCGAAACGGAAAAACTGTCGGCCAGCCGCAGGAGCTTGAACTGAAGAATGAGCTCGGCACGGCCGTCTTCGAATTCCTCCCCGACTCACAAGGCTTCCTCGAATACGAGGCCACTGTCGAACCGTTCCCGGGCGAACTCGTTACCGCGAACAACACGATGGCGTTCGGACTCGTCGCTTATTCGCGAAAACTCAAAGTGCTGTACATGGAAGGCAGCATGTACGTCCACAAAATCTACCACAGCAAATCCGACATCTATTCCAGCCACCCAATGCAGCATTGGTGGGAGCATCAATTCCTGGAGCGCGCGATCACGGAAGATCTTGATGTCGAAATGGATTTCCTCGCCAAGAAGCGGGATTGGACGTCGAACGGCGAAACGGAACTCGATTTGAAGACTGTTAAGGAAGGTGCGTTTCCAAAAACAAAGAAGGAACTGTACCAATATGACGTGATCATCAGTTCCGACATCCCGTACGATTATTTCAGCGCCGAGCAAATTCAAATGCAGGTGGATTTCGTCGGCAAGCATGGCGGCGGTTTTGCAATGGTGGGCGGCTACGACGCATTCGGGGAAGGCAAGTACGCGAAGACATCGATCGACCATATGTTGCCCGTTGAAATGAATGCCAGCGACGATCACGTTGACGGCGAAGATTTCAAATGGAAGATCGACGATGCCGCCTGGCACGCCGGTTCGAACGGTTCGCCGCACCCTTTGCTGCTTGTAGACAAAGACGAAGAAAAATCGCGCGCCGCGTGGGAGCGATTGCCGCAATTTCATGGCTTCTCGCGAACAACGCGTTTGAAGCCCGCCGCGACAGCCCTCGCTGTTGTCGCCGACGAAGAAAAATATGGAACGATTTACGGTCCGGCGGTTCTTCTCGCTGTCCAGCAGTACGGCAACGGCCGCTCAATGGCATTCACATCGGACACGACCGGAAGTTGGGGCACGGAATGGGAAGACTCGTGGGGACCGCCGAACGAAACGAATCTCGACGAACGCAATCGCTACTACAAAACGTTCTGGAAGAATTCGATCCGCTGGCTCGCGCACTATCGAATGCAGGCTCCCAACCAACTCGTTCGCATCGAAACGGATCGGCTGGTCTATGGACGCGGCGAAGTTCCGGACGTGCGCGTCAACGTTTTGAATGAAGACATTGAGCCGACGCACGAAGCAAAAGTGTCGCTGACGATCACAGGTCCGGATGG
>JANXLS010000030.1 GCA_025355035.1 Planctomycetota bacterium
TCATCCGCGAATCAAAAGCCGCTGGAAGCGTTTCCACCGCGCATTTACGTGCGCCCGACGTGGACGGATCAATGGCAATACATGCCGCAGTTGGAGCATATACGGCATGATTTTCGAGTTGCTAAAGCGGGCGTATCCGAAGCTGAATTTCAAAGTCGCTATGGCAATATCAAGCAGCCGTTCGAAACGGAAATCAGTTTTCAGAGTCCGTTGGATCTTCGCGATTATTGGGTACGCATCGACGTGGCTGACCCAATAAACTTGAATAACTATCAAACCAGTTTTGTCGGCATCGTCTACAACGACGTGCGCAAGATGCGAGGCCAAGGTCAGACCGGCGGGGGATCGTCTACCGGCATCGCAGGCTTGCAACCGTGGGTTGCTTATGGTCCATTGCAGATTCTGCGCAACATCGAAGTTGCCGATTCGTATTGGGTCAACGGTGACGCTGAAAGTCACATCGATCATCTGCCTCCGAAAAACAAACGCGATCATAAAAACATCACCGTCGGCAATCGCAGTGCCGATGTGGGACCGGGCAGCGATGATGTTTACCTGTACGGCGGAAAAGATATTTGGACCAATCTGCAATACATGGAATACACGCTCGCGCGGTACGTCAGACAATCAGACGGTCCGACGTGGGATATCACAGGACAAGCGGATATTCTCGACGGCATTTTGGAAGCGATCGAATTTGGGCACGTCGAAAACGTGGCTGAGATTTTCGATAAATTGATGAAGCGCGAGTACGCTTTGGATTACGTCATCAATTACACAAACAAGGGTTTTGAAATACACGTTTTTTCGCAATTGGAATCAGACGGTGGATTCGGCGAAACGTCCCTGCCGTCAAATCCCAACATCGTTCGCTACGAGCAAGGCAACGAGCTCGAAAACACTGAAGTTCACGTCGTTCGGACGCGAGCGCAGATGTACGATAAAATCCGGATCAAGGGCAAGCGCATCGTCATGTGCGCGAGCTTGCGCGGCGCGACGGTCGATCCATCCGAGGGCGTGGATTTGTTGCCGGACTGGTTCACCGACTTGGAAAATGAATACAATTCCGCGGATTCGACGTCAGATGTTAGCAGCGACACGGAGAGCGACGACATACGCAAGCGCGACCGCTTTAAAAGCGTGTATCAGCGTTTCACGGCGCCGGCGGATTGGAACTATCGCGACGGCGTTTTGGCACCGTCTATGGGGCTCGATGGCAAGCTGATTGCAGACGCCAGTTCCGACGTCCAAAACAGTGTTCGTTCAACCCTGCATTGGTTGCCGATGTTCCGCGATATGGATTACACAACCGATCCGCCGACCGACAATTCGCAGACAGACGTCCCTGAATTGCAAGTGCCGATTGCCTACGTTTACGATAGCAATGTGCAAGACCTGGATACCTTCGTGGGCTATAAGGAATGTCACCAGCTCGGCATGAGTGTCGGCGTGTTGGAGCGCGA
>JANXLS010000064.1 GCA_025355035.1 Planctomycetota bacterium
GCGCTTCATCCAGCGGCACACTGGCGAAACCAAAACGTCGGATGCCGGATTTGTCACCGAGCGCTTTTTTGACGCACTCGCCCAAAGCCAGGCCGGCGTCCTCCACGGTGTGGTGGTCGTCGATGTGAATGTCGCCTTTGCACGACAACGTGATGTCAATCGACGAATGTTTGGACAACGCGGTCAACATGTGATCGAAGAAACCGACGCCTGAGGCGATCGTCGATTGGCCGGTGCCATCGACATTCAATACAACAGCGATTTCGGTCTCTTTGGTCGTGCGATTCAGCGATGCTGAACGCGGTGTTGAATTCGCGGACGGTTCTGCCATTTTACTCATCTCAAATCCCTGTCGTATAGAGTACCGGCTGGAACCCGGCCGACTATAATGTCGCACAAATCCCATCCACCCTCAAAACAATTCGCGAAGATTCGCGTAAATTCGCGAAATTCGCGGTAAAAAAGCCGTTTCTTTTTCCGTTCAGTTCGCGGTGAAATGCAGGATTCGCATGGCGTGTCCGGCGCTTTTCGTCTCGGCGGCGATGCGCAGAGTCAGGACGTGTTTGCCGGGTTTCAGGTTGGTTCCAAGCATGACGGTGCGCGGATAGTTCAAGCCGCTGCTGTACGCGTGAAACACGGTGACTGGCGTGAATGCGCTGCCGTCAACGCTGGCTTCGGCAATTCCGGCATCCGGCCCGGCGACAACAAATGCGCCGACGGCGGTGCCTTCGAAATCGAGCGTCAATTCAGCACCGGCCTCGGTCGCGCTGAGCATCGGAACTTTCGTGAAGCGATCGCGCTTGCCGCCTTTGATCGATTTCCAATCCGGGATGCCGAGTGTCCATCCGCTCTTGATTTTTGCCGACGCCAGATCGACGAATCGCCCGGCGCTGTAGTTCAGCGGGTCGAGCGGTTCGGGAACTGTGTGCGCGACAGGTTTGGCGTCTTTGGCGAACGGATCGACCCATGTGCGCTTGAACAGTTCGTCGATCATGCTGGCGCAAATCGCGTTTCCGAACGGCGCGGGGTGGACGCCCCCGTATTGCTTCCACGTCAGCTTCTGAGCAGTGATTTCCTCAGCGATTTCTTTGGCGAGATTAATCGTTGAAATGGAATAATGCGCGGCGACGGCGTCGTGGGCTTCAACAGTCAGCGGCGTCTTACCGTCCTGCAATGTTGTGATCATGCCTTCGTTGCAGAAGAAGGTGACGACGATGTCCATGTTGGGATTCGATTTCAAAGCGTGACGCAGGATCCCTTCGAGGCCGCGAATGCATTCAGCGCGAGTATGGTGCGCGTCCTGATCGTCGTTGACTGCGAATTCAACGAAGAAGAGATCGACCGGTCCGCCGGAGAAGACATCCGATTCGACGCGGAAAGCTCCGGTCGTCGAACACGTCGATGAAATTCCGGCGTCGATGAAGGTGAAATCGGTCGCGGGAAAGCGCTTTTTAAGAATCTCCATCACCATCGGGCGGTAGCCGTTCATTTCAGTGATCGATCCGCCGATGAAGGCGACGCGGCCTTTTTGGGTGGTCTCGAAAACGACGCGGGCGTTGTTAAGGTTGCCGCGCAACTGGACGTTGGGGCCGAAGGCGGGGGCGTCGGCGGAATGAAGAGAGCAACACAGCAACGCCGCAAAGCAAAAACTCAGAAGTCGGGGCGTCATGGAGGACCTTTCAAGAAAGCAATACAACCCAATTCGTTTCAGTTCACGAATCTTTTTTGGGCATCAGCGCTCATGGGCGGATTGTAGTTTGTTCAATGTGACTTACAAGCCGCAAGATTAGGGCATTTGAGTCGAGTGGCCCATCCCAAACGGGTACATTTGGGATGGGCTACTCGACACGAAAAAAGCGGCTCTTGCGAGCCGCTTTTCGTTTGATCCAATTTTTGACGCCAAACCGCCGATTAGACGTGGGCGTTTTGGGCGGTAGTTTCGATCTTGCCTCGGTTGCTCGATGGGACTGGGGCCTTGCCCGAGCCGAAGCGCTTGTACCACCAAATCATCAACGGGCTGGCGATGAAGATCGAGCTGTACGTACCGACCATGAAACCGACCAACAGCGTGAACGCCATGTCCTTGATCGTCGGGCCACCGAAGATCAACAAGCTGACGACCGACAGCAACACTGTCAAGCTGGTGAGGATCGTGCGGCTCAGCGTGGCATTACACGCTTCGTTCACGATGTCCTCGTAGCTGCGTGTCGGATGCGCGGCTTTCACTTCGCGGATGCGATCGAAGACGACGATCGTATCGTTGACGGAGAAGCCGGTGATCGTCAGCAGTGCGGCGACGATGTTCAAGTTGATCAGGATCGGGAAGCCCAAAAGATGCGCGACGATCACGGCACCGGCCGCGATCACCACGTCGTGGACGAGCGCAACGATCGCGCCGAAACCCCACGCGCCTGAGAACTCGAAGCGGAACCACAGGTAGATGAAGACCGCGATATTCGCGACGATCAGGGCCAACAGCGACAACAGGCCCGTTTCACTTGCGACCTGCGCTCCAAACGCGTTCGTGCGGCTGATCGCTCCGCCGATGCGTGTCTGGCTGCCGAGGTCGACGAGTTCCAGCGCCTGCTTGATGCGCTGCACGCGGATCCTGTCTTCGGGCGTGGATTTGTCAGTCAACGGCGCGAAGCCGGTGATGTCGACCTGCGTGAAATCCTCTTTTGACGAAACCGACGATACGGCGAGGCTGTTCAAGTTGGCGGCAATGTCGGCGTTTTCCGGTTCCAAAGCAGCTTTCGTGAGCGACTTCTTGAGCAACTCGCTGGCACCTTCTTTGGTGAGTTCCGGCTTGCCCGCTTCCTTCTTCAAACGCAACGCCATGCTGGCAACGCCGCCTTCAACCGGCTCAGCTTCGAGCGCGTCTTTGTAGGAGGAGCGCAGCACATTCGCCAACTCACCCGTGATCAGGTTGTTGACGATACGCGTGGTCAGCGTGAATTGGCGGAATTTTCCATCGGCGGTTTCCGGCTTGCCGAAGGACTGTGACGTCAATTCTTCGCCTTTTTGGAGCAGCTTGAGCTGTTCGTTCAATTCAGCGATGATCTTCGTCATGCCGCCTTCGCAAGCCGGAAACCGCCGATGGAAAATTCCGCCAATTCACGCTGACCACGCGT